>JAYUOX010000397.1:0-8235 GCA_043760595.1 Cytophagales bacterium | reverse complement strand
GCTCCTGTGGCGATATTTGTTCCTCCTGTTGCTGCTGCGTACCACATCGCTGTTGAACCTGTTGCACAAGTTGCTCCCAAAGTAACGGTTCCCGTTCCGCAGATTGCCGCTGGTTTAACCGTTGGGGCTGCTGGAATTGGATTAACTGTTGCTACAACTGGTGTTCTTCCTGATTCACAACCTTCGGTTGATTTGCAACTTACATAATAAGTAGTTGTTGCTGAAATACTTGGGGTTGTATAAATTGCTCCTGTGGCAATGTTTGTTCCTCCTGTTGCGACTACGTACCACATCGCTGTTGAACCCGTTGCACAAGTTGCTCCCAATGTTACTGTTCCTGTTCCACAGATTGCCGCTGGTTTCACCGTTGGAGTTGCAGGAATTGGATTAACAATTACACTTGTCGTTGCTGTTACTGAACATTTACTACCATTTGCTGCGGTGAATGTTACCGTTACTGTATAAGTAGTTGAAGCCGTTACGTTTGTATTTGTTACCGTTGCTTGATTGCTCGTAAATCCATTTGAACCTACCCACGAATACGAAGGTGAACAATTTACAGATTTAGAATTAGCATCAAGTGTTGCTGTCAAATCTACTTTTTCTCCTGAACAAATTGCTTTTGGATTTGCCGAAGCTGTTACCGAAGCAATGTTCGTTGAAGTACCTAAATTGATGTTAATATCACCGTCTTTTGAAGTCGTTGTCCAATTATTAGTACCACCATTTGTGATATTAATTTTGAACCATGAACTTGCTCCAAACTTGGCAATATCATTCAAACTACCACCTGTACCTACTTGGAAACCACCCATATTTTGCGTGTATGTACCAGCTAATCCTGCATAGATGCCTGCACCCGAGAACGTTCCGTTTGAAGTTGCGTAATAGTACCAATCTGATACATTTGGAGTATAATTAGAACAGTGCGTATTTGAAACGGGACTTCCCACTGGTGGTGTTCCTGTACGACCTGAAAAATTAACCGTTGCTGTGATACAATCTCCTGCACCTCCACCCGTAACGCAAGCTGTGTAAGTTAATACCGCAGTTCCATCACAGAATTCAGTCAATTCACCTGATTTTACTGAGAATTGTTGATTTGGCGAAACCACATTTCCTTTCAAATCATTGAACCACAATCCGTAAGATTTCGTAGCATCACCACATAATGAACTATTCTCTACTGGTGTTTTACGTGAAATACAAATTGGGTCTTTACCTTGACAAGTTGTCAAAAGTGTTTTCTTTACAATATTTGACTCTCCACCAATATAATCAGTACAACCTACACGTCTTGAACAACGAATATAACACGTCGTTTGTGTGATTGCCGCTGGCTGATAGTTAGTTGAAGTCACTCCCGAAATCGGAGTGTATAAAGTTTGACCTACAATATTTTGTGGACAAACACCATTCGTTAATGAAGTTGTTTGCAACCAAATATATTCAATGGCAAGATTTGCATCTCCTCCACTGGCTGGCGTTACGCTTGTAATTTGTGCTGGTGTTCCTCCTGGACAAATATTTTCATTTGACTGAATTGTTCCACCATTTGTTATTTTCAAGATAACCGTTGCCTTGGATTCTGTTCTTGCAGATTCACAACCTTCAGGCGTTTTACAACTTACGTAATAAGAAGTAGTAGCCGCAATACTTGGCGTTATGAAACTCGCCCCTGTCGCAACAGCAGTACCACCAGTTGCAGAAGCATACCATTGAGCAACGCCCGTAGTACAAGTTGCTCCTAATGTCGCAGTACCCGTTCCACAAATAGTAGCGTGAGTTGTCGTTGGAGCAGTAGTCGATGCGTCAATCGTAACAATAATTACGTTTGATTCACCCACATAATCTGTACAACCTGCACGACGAGAACAACGTACAAAAGCTGTTGTTTTCGAGATACTCAAAAGATCAAGACTTGCATTATTAGAACCTACAACTGGAAACCACTGACTCATATTCGCAGGGTCAGCAGGGTCAAATGTCGTTGTCGTTGTGCTTTTCAACCAAACATATTCCAATGTACCACTTCCACCACTTGGTAGTTGAACATTAGTAAATGGTGCTGGGTCAAATGCTCCGCAATTTCTCTGATTACCAGCAATCTGTCCACCATTAGTAACATTATCACAACAAACCGCATTTAAAATTGCTGCCGTTGTGGCTGTTACTGAACACTTACTACCATTAGCTGCCGTGAAAGTTACGGTAACTGTATAAGTAGTAGCACCCTGAACATTGGTATTAGTTACCGTTGCTTGATTGCTCGTAAATCCGTTTGATCCAACCCATGAATAAGTTGGTGAACAATTAACAGATTTTGAAGCCACATCAATAGTAGCTGTCAATACCACATTTTCTCCTTTACAGATTGATGCTGGATTAGCCATAGCTGTTACCGAAGCAATAGTTGTTGCATTTCCTAAATTAACATTAAAATCTCCATCTTTTGAAACCGTAGTCCAGTTATTAGTACCACCATTAGTAATACCAATTTTGAACCAAGAACTTGCTCCAAATTTTGAAATATCGTTCAAACTACCACCTGTTCCCAATTGGAAAGCTCCCATATTTTGCGTGTAAGTTCCTGCTAATCCTGCATAGATACCAGCACCTGAGAATGATCCACTTGAAGTTGGATAATAATACCAATCTTCAACATTTGGATTATAAGTTGTACAGTGTGTATTCAAAACTGGGCTACTCATAGGAGGTGTTCCTGTACGTCCTGAGTAATTAACCGTAGCCGTGATACAATCATTTGCACCACCACCCGTTACACAAGCCGTATATGTCAATACCGCCGTTCCATCACAAAACTCAGTCAATTCACCCGATTTTACAGAGAAATACTGACTTGGTGAAGCCACATTTCCTTTCAAATCAGAAAACCACATTCCATAAGACTTTGTAGCATCTCCACAAAGACTATTATTTTGAACAGGGAATTTACGAGAAAGACAAACAGGATCTTTACCTCCACAATTTGCATTAATGGTAACGGTAAGAATATTTGATTCTCCTACGTAATCTCCACAACCCGCTCTACGTGAACAACGAATAAAGTATGTGGTCTTTGTCAATGCTCCTGCATCATAAGTTGATGTTGTAGCCCCTGTAATGGCAATCCACTCAGCTTGATTAGTTGAAGTCAGGGTTGATGCTGTTGTACTTTTTAACCAAACATATTCCAAAGTACCTGTGCCTCCCGATGGGTCTGCAATACTTGTAAAAGCCGCAGGGTCGAAGCCACTACAACCTGTTTGATTGCTTCCAATTGTTCCACCAGCAGTTACGTTATTACAGCAATTTGTATTGATTGTTACAGTAATGATATTCGATTCACCTACATAATCTCCACAACCTGCTCTACGTGAACAACGAATGTAAGAGGTCGTCTTTGTCAATGCCCCTGCATCATAAGTTGATGCTGTAGAACCTGTAATAGCAATCCATTCAGCTTGATTAGTTGAAGTCAAGGTTGATGCTGTCGTACTTTTCAACCAAATATATTCCAAAGCAGCGGTACTTCCACCTGATGGGTTAGCAACACTTGTAAAAGCCGCAGGGTCAAAACCACTACACCCACTTTGATTGCTTCCAATCGTTCCACCTGAAGTTACATTGCTACAAACCACAGGCGTACATTCTGGCATTTCTAAATAAAAATCTGTTCCTTCATGTCCAACAGACAAAGTTTTACCCGAAGAGGTTGGTTGCTTAACTACGGTAAGTTCAACCCATGCACTTGCACCAAAAGAGTTTTTGAAACGGGTTGTTCCACCTGTACCTACTTGCCAAGGCATCGAAGGATCTAAGGTTACATTAATCTGAGAACCCACAACACTTGAACCCGTACCTACCATTGTTCCCGAGGCATTTGGATAAAAATACCAATCTGCCCCTTTTTGACCCACACAAAAATCATTATTATCAACTGCCGAAAAATGACCTGTTCCAGAAGTTGTCTTTCCACTCAACAATATATCAACTGTGAAAGCAACTGTTGCATCATTTTTCTTAGTAATTGTTCCCTTAACAGTGGCAGTATTATCACTAAATTCTTTCCAAGTTAAATTACTAACGTTATATTCATTGTTGGCACCACCACCAGCACCATTAATTAGAATATTCAACCAAGGTCCATAACCATAAGTTGTTCCAGCACAATTTCTAAAATTTTCAATTTTACAAGTTTTCGTTTCTGTTCCAGTAGGTGTTCCTCCTACTGATTGAATCAAAGAAAAATCGTCAACTTTCAAGACAGTCCAGTCTGTATAACCATATACTTGCATATACCGAACACCACTTGGAACTATGAAGTCTTTTGAATACCTCTGAAAAGAAGTGCTATTAACCTCCATCTCAATTCTCGCAGAGGGAATCATCACCCAATTGGCATCATAAAAATTAACGCCAACAGAACTCCACTTCGAAGCATCGTGAACCATTGCCCAAACCGATAGAGAATACTTACCAAAAGGTGAAGCATTCACGCTTTGATAGAAATACTCATTGTCTTGAGAGGCATTGTTGATGTGAGCGGCATAAGTACCCGTTTTTACAGGATTTGTCGAAGCCACTGTTCTAATAGGGCTTTTGTTCGACTGCCAACCAGCAAGTTTTGATTCAAAACCTGGATTTACAAGAAGTTCTTGTGCAATAGACGATTGTCCGAAGAAAACGGACAACAACACCGTGAGGGCAACCATAAAAGTTCGGCTGACTTTCCCTGTGTGATACAGGAAAAGCCTCGCCAAACTGTCTCGCAAGTTGTTGGGGGGTAACAACAAGCGACTTGGGCTGTCAAAATACGACAGCCAACGAGTAAAGTTGGACATAATAATAGTATAATTTAGATTAGGAAACACACAGTCATTCAATGGAGCGTCAGGTAAAACACAACATTGAGAACAAGGCTATCTGATTGGACACAAATATCCACACAAAAGGCATTGCCATTTTTTTTAATAATTACAGACAAGGAAGCGAGTGCTTATTGATTCAGGCGGACAGAATCTAATAAACTTCTTTTTTGAAAAAAACTTTTGATATGTAAGGAATGGAAGATAATACCGATAAACGGGGGTAGAGAGGCTTTTCTGAGATTATTAACATCAATAATCATCACAAACTATTTGTGGTTTATGATACAAATGTTAAATAAAGATTATTATTGGCGAATAACAATCAAATCTTCAAATTCACTAATTATCTACTTAGGTTATTACAGTACTTGGACGTAAAGTAAAGTAATCATTTTGTGTTTTCAAAAGAAAATGGATATTATTTATCAAATGTTAATACAATAAATATGGAGTCAGATAAAACTTTTCTCGTTCTCTTTGCTAAAGAAAGAAACATTCACTAATTTTGCGTTCCCAAATTTAAACTGGATGCCCGTTCGGAGGAAAATAAAGGACAAATCATTGAAAATCAGTGTCGTTCCAACGTCTGATGTACAAAAGAAACAATACGAACCTTAATAAAAGTCCAACGTAGATGTCAATTTTGTAACGCTCCCTGGCAGGAGTGCTTTCTGTGAGAAAATATTATCGGACTTTTAACCAACAATAAAGTGGATACTTTAAGTTACAAAACCGTATCAGCAAACAGTTCAAACGTTGAAAAAGCGTGGGTTGTTATTGATGCTGAAAATCAAATAGTAGGTCGTTTAAGTTCTAAAATCGCAATGATTTTACGTGGCAAAAACAAGCCCTCATATACACCACACGTTGATTGTGGGGACAATGTAATCATTATTAATGCCGAGAAGATTCGTTTTACAGGCAAGAAAATGAACAACAAAGTTTACATCCGCCACACAGGCTATCCTGGTGGTCAGCGTTTTGCTACGCCAAGAGAAGTTTTGGCAAAGAACCCAAGAGGAATTATGGAATCTGCTGTGAAAGGTATGTTACCAAAGAATCGTTTGGGAGCTAAGTTGTTTACCAATCTTTATGTATATGCAGGTTCGGCACATCCTCACTCAGCACAACAACCAACTGAAATCAAATTCTAATCATTTCGGTCAAGGGTTAAAGGTTGAAGGTTTTAAATTAATAAATTTATCCCCATTCACCGTTCACCGTTCACCGTTTTCCATAACATAAAATGGCAGAAGTAACCAATACATTAGGAAGAAGAAAGACCGCAGTTGCTCGTCTTTATATGACTCCGGGCAAAGGCGAATATTCAATAAATGGTCGTACTTTGGAAAACTATTTTCCATCTGAGATTTTAAGAATTATCGTAAACCAACCATTTGCTTTGACAAAGACCGAAGGGACTTATGATGTTAAAGTAAATATGGGTGGTGGCGGAATCAAAGGTCAAGCGGAGGCACTTCGTTTGGCGATTGCCCGTGCTTTACAAGAAATTGACATTGAGCGTCGTCCAGCTTTGAAAAAAGAAGGATTCCTTACACGTGACCCTCGTATGGTTGAGCGTAAGAAACCAGGTCAGAAGAAAGCACGTAAGAAATTCCAATTCTCGAAACGATAGAACCAGTTATCAGTTATCAGTTATCAGTTATCAGTTTACTGCCAATTGCTATCTTTTAGCTATAGCTTTTCTCTTCATATCAATCAGCAAGACTTACAGTGACCGGTGTCTTGCTGACACTTTCTCATATTTTTCATTTAAAAAATTGTTAAGGTTTACAATGATAGTTAACGGTTTAAATACTGTTAATTGTTAATTGATAACTGATAACTGAATCAAATGGCACAATTAGAATACAAAGAATTATTAGATGCTGGTGTTCACTTTGGACACTTAACACGTAAGTGGGATCCAAGAATGGCTCCGTTTATTTTCATGGAAAAAAACGGTATCCACATTCTTGATTTGAACAAAACTTTAGGTTGTTTAGATGAGGCTTGCAATGCTATCAAAGGTGTTGTACGCTCTGGACGTAAAGTAATGTTTGTGGCTACGAAGAAACAAGCTCAAGAGATTGTTTCAGAAGAAGCTCGTCGTTTGAAAATGCCTTATGTTACTGACCGTTGGTTGGGAGGTATGCTTACTAACTTTCAAACAGTTAGAAAGTCTATCAAGAAAATGGGTACTATCGACAAAATGTTGAAAGACGAAGCAACAGTGAAAGCATTAGCAAAACGTGAGCGTTTGATGATGTCTCGTGATAAAGAGAAAATGGAAAGAGTATTGGGTGGTATCACCGAATTGACTCGCCTTCCTGCGGCTCTTTTTATTGTGGATGTTAAGCGTGAGCATATTGCAGTTGCAGAAGCACACCGTTTGGGTATTCCAGTATTTGCTATGTGCGATACTAACTCAAATCCAGACTTAGTAGATTTCCCAATTCCATCAAATGATGATGCTTATAAGTCAATCGCTTTGATTACTTTGGCAGTTGGTAAAGCTATCGAAGAAGGTTTGATGGAACGCAAGCAAGATAAAGATGATGCTCGTATGGCTGAGGAAGAAGAAGCTAAGCGTTTAGTGGATGAAGAAGCAGCAAAAGAAGCAGCGAAAGTTGCGGCTAAATACGAGAAAGAAGACTAAAATGATTTCGGATTTTTGATTTCGGATTGAAAATTTATAAATTACTCCTTCAAAAAATACAACAGCCCATAGACTTCTGTGGGCTGTTCCTTTAAAAAATTGAGTTAGTTATTGCGGATTGCGAACAACGTAATTATCAGCTAATTTAATTCCGCAATCCGCAATCCAAAATCTAAAATCAATAAAACGATGGCTATTTCAGCAGCAGACGTTAATAAATTAAGACAAATGACAGGTTCGGGCATGATGGACTGTAAAAAAGCCCTTACCGAAGCAGGTGGTGATTTTGAAGCCGCTATTGATATTCTCCGCAAAGCTGGTCAGAAAGTGGCAGCCAAGCGTGCAGATAACGAAACTAACGAAGGTACTGTATTAATTGCCATCAGTGCGGACGGAACAAATGGTAAATTGGTAGCCTTGGCTTGTGAAACTGAGCCAGTCTCAAAGGTTGCTGATTTTACTAATTTGGCATCAGCTTTGTTGGCTTCGGCAGTAACCAATAATGTAGCTGATAAAGATGCTTTGATGGCTTCTACTTTGGCAGACGGACGTGTTGCACAAGAGGCAATGATTGAATTAACTGGTAAAATTGGGGAAAAAATCACGGTTGCTGGTTATGAAAACGTAACGGCTGACCAAGTGGTTTCATACATTCACTCGAATAATAAAATTGGTGTTTTGGTAGCGTTCACAAACGTACAAGGT
>JAYUOX010000396.1:0-8289 GCA_043760595.1 Cytophagales bacterium | reverse complement strand
TAAATGACTTAGTTCCGAATAATCCCAACATAGTTTTTGACAAATTAATTTCTGATAAACTTTGTCCGAAACCAATTCTGCCAACGTAAAAATCTTTTGGAGAAGCTGCCCCTAATGACGCATTTGAGCTGTTTTTAGCAAATTGGTCAAGATAATTTTTACCATATCCTGAACTCAAATCCCAGTTCCAACCCGTTGAGGTTTTACGTTTTACACCTGCTAAATACGATACATCAACAGCAGTTCCTGGTAATTGTGGCACGTAGCCGTCTGGATATAAATCTGGGTTGGTTGTTCCGCCCGTTGGTAAGGCTGTACGTAAAAAAGCCTGTGCAAAAACGTCTTTATTTGAAAATCCACCAAATGAATAAAGTGACCATTCTTGACTTAAAGGCACATCAAGATTATAAAAAACCTGACCAGATTTCATGGCGTTACTTCCGTAAGTTGTTGGACGGAATGAACCGTAAGTTCCATTTCCCCAAAATGCTCTTGATTTCAATAAGGCTTGGTCAGTTGCGGCAACGTTGGTGTATATACCCGTGTATGCACCGCCTGTAATTGGTTGTGGGTTATAAGGGTCCGAGCGGTCAGTGCCTTTTACGTCCTGATAACTTCCTGTGACGTTTAATGAGGCTTTTTTACCCAGAGAAAAACCGTAATTTAATCCCACGGTGTAACCTCCGCCATCGCCTTTTGAGGTCATTCCGTATTGAATCAAAGCCGTTCCGTTATTAACTGATTTTTTCAAAACCATGTTGGCAATACCCGCAATGGCATCGGAACCGTATTGAGCGGCAGCACCATCACGTAAAATTTCCATTCTCTCCAAAGCCAACGATGGAATTGAGTTCATATCGGTTACAACTGTTCCTTTGCCAACCGTTACATTGCTATTCAAAGCAGCAAACTGATGGCGACGTTTTCCGTTAATCAACACCAACATCTGGTCGGGCGAAAGTCCTTTTAATGAAGCTGGATCGGCATAATTGGCAACACCATTGATTCCGTTTTTCGCAGAATTAAACGAAGGAGACATGAATTGAACTTGTTGTCCTAACTCTGTTTGACCCGTTGATTGCAAATCTTTTGCCGAGATAACATCCACAGGCACAGGGCGTTCCACGTTGGTTCGGGCAACGGTTGAGCGTGAACCAATTACCACAACTTCTCCCAATTGTGATATGTCTTCTTTTAAGGTAATCTTTAAAATTTGATTCGCATCAGTGATTTTTACTTCTTGTTTTTCAAAACCCACAAAAGAGAAAATTAGTAAATCTCCAACTTTAGCAACGAGACTAAAATCGCCATCATTATTGGTAACTGTTCCTTTTGAAGTGCCTTTCACCAAGACACTCACGCCTGGTAAAACTTCGCCTTTGTCTGCCGTTACTTTGCCAGAAACTTTGTCTTCTACAATTACCGAAACGCCTTCTTTTTCATCCGAAATAACAGAGGATTGCTCTTTGATTTTCTTCAAAATTATTTGCTCCTCAACCACTTCATAACGAAGAAGATTTGGGGATAATAATTTTGGCAAAACCGTCGTCAAAGGTTCGTTAGATGCTTGTAGGCTAACATTTGCGTTGGTTTTCACGGCATTATTGCTATACACAAAATGCACATTGGTTTGCTTTTCGATTTCTTGCAAAACTGCTTTCAGGCTCACGTTGGTCATTTTTACTGACACTTCACGGTTCAAAATTTGTTGTGCCTTTATCGGTCTGGCAATTGCCATCACCGAGCAAAGGACAAACAAAAAGCATTGTGTGATAGTGATTTTCGTGATTCTAAGCACTGATTGCTTTGAGAATAAAGATTGTTTCATTTGGAATTATTTTTGGATTAAATGTAATGGTTAATGTTGTTTTTGGTATAATAAGTTTCCGACCTATTCACTCTGTAACAGGTTGGAAACCTGTCATACTTTAACGGAATTATCTACTATTTGGCGGACTCTTTCAAGGTTACACTTCTCCGAAGTGAACCAAAAAACGTTCATTATATTCTACAAAGGTTAAACATCTCCGATGTGTAAATCCGATACAGTTTCGGAGAAACTAAACCTTTGTAGTGAAAGAATAATCTCTTATCAAAGGCTTCGGAGAAGCCTAACCTTAACTCCGCCAAATAGTAGATAATCCGTACTTTAATCACAGCCGCTTCCTCTCAAATAAATCTCCTGCCCGTCCATAACGTACTCAGCATCAATGGATTTGCAAATAATTTCGAGGATTGTTGAAAGATGTTCTTGGTCAAAATTTCCACTCAAACGGCAAGTTTTTAACTTTGGATTCAAATGAATTTTTACGTTAAAATTATGTTCAATGTTCTCAACTACATTTTGCATTGAGGTATCATCAAAGGTCAACGAGGCTAATTCCCAATAGAACGCTTTATCTTTTGGTAATTCGTTAATCGTTAGTACATCAGATTTGTTTTCTAAAATAACCTGCTGTTTTGGCGTTACAAAAACTTCCTTTTCTGATTCATTCATTACTGACACTTTGCCCGTTACGACTGACACCTCAAATTGTTCTGTTTCGGGATATGCTTTTACGTTAAAACTTGTCCCCAAAACTTTGGTCGTCATTTTTCCTGAGTAAATCAAAAACGGACGGGCTTCATCACGTTTTACATCAAAGAAGGCTTCACCTCTCAAATTCACTTGTCTATAAATCCTATCTGATTGATTATAAGATAGTTGTGTTTTGGGTTGAAGCCAAACCATTGAACCATCGGGAAGAGAAATTTTTAAGATTTTTGCCGAAGAATTTTCATATTTTGCCCAATCTGACAAAGGAATATCAGACTTTATTCGAGAGAGGTTATTGTCAGGTTTAGGATTAAAATAAAAAGATAAACCAATAACAATCAAGAACATAGCCGCCATACCCGAGGCGTACCAAATCCAACGTGGAGGCGTATAGATTTGTACGGGTTTGATTTTTCTATCAATATTCTGACGAACTCGTTGTATTAATTCTTCACGCTCATTATCCGACAAATGACTGATTCCATCAGGATTATTCTCGAAAGATTTGTACCATGCTTCCACCAAAACCTGTTCTCCTTCTGAACATTTATTGTCGAGGTATTTTGTAATTATTTCTTGATTTAGTCTCATTGATTGGGGCTTTCAAAGACTAAGTGAATCGGGAAGAGTTTTTCCCCTATGCCGTTTTGGAAAAAATAAAAAAAACTGGTTCAACTACGATTTGTACGGAATTACGGAAGCCTTCGGTGAAACCGAAGGCTTCCGTGAACCACAAAATTGGATTCTCGTATAAATCATAGTAGAACCAAAAAACTTCTTTTGAAGCTCAAAAGAAGTTTTGCAAACGTGTAATTATAGAAGAAGACATTTTACTCAATATTATCATCCAAAGTCTGAGAAGCATCAATTTTAAACCATAAAAGTCCACCAATAATAACTAAACAACCAATGATTCTGATGGGGATTTCGTAACTACCTGTACTCGTGAGAATAAACCCAAAAGCAGAAGCCATAATTGCTGAACCCAATTGCCCTGCCAAGCCCATTGTTCCTGAAACTGTACCAGCATTTTTACCACCAATATCGGTAGCAACCGCCCAAGAAACAGGTAAAGTAAAGTCTTTAAAAGCGAGTCCCAACGAAAGGAAAATAATAGCAATATTGGTCTCTGGAATCAATGAGTCTACAATCATACAGATTCCTGCCATCACCAAACCGAACATTCCTACGTATCTTCTACCAAATTTTAACCCTCGGGTTTTTACCAAATAATCAGAAGCAAAACCACCTGCCAAACATCCCACCATACCCATAACGAAGGGCAAAGAAACCATCCAACTCAAATCTGCTTTATCAATTCCACGTCCTTTTTCCAAGTATTTTGGCATCCAAGACATATAAAAATACGCTCCGTACAAGAGGCAATGGTACATTCCCATTAATGCCCAAAGGTTTTTACTTTTCAATAAAATTTTCAACGGTAAAAGTTTGTGATTGGTAGATTTCAAACTACGCCCTTCCTCAATTTCTTTGACTTCTTCGGATGAAATTCCTTTCATGTCTCGGGGTTCGTCTCTGAACCAAAACCACCAAACCGTTGCCCAAATTAACCCTAAACTGCCAAAAATATAAAATACAGTACGCCAGCCGTACATATCCGCCAAAATTATGGACAAAAATGGAGCTAATGCCCCACCCAGACGGCTACCCATCCAAACGATTGATTGAATTCTGCCCCTTTGAATGGCTGGAAACCACCTCGCAATGGCTACGGATGTCGTGGGAAATGCCCCTGCTTCGCCCGCACCAAACAAAAATCTGACAATAATCAAAAAGTAAAAACCTTGGGCAAAACCTGTTAGAATGGTAAAAATTGACCACCAAATCACGATTCTGAAAAGCGTAATTCTGGGACCGTATTTATCTACCAACATACCCGTAGGAATTTCAAAAGCTCCGTAAGCCAATGAAAAAGCCCCCAAAATCAAACCCTATTGCTTATCGCTGAGGTCTAATTCGTCAGTGATTCTACTGCCTACTACGGAAATAGAGTTTCTGTCTAAGTAAGTGATGATGGCAAAAATTACAAATAATAATAATACTTGGTAACGTTTTTTCATGATGATGTTTTTTTTAGTAGTGATTGGGGAAAGTATTAGGTATTAAGTCCTAAGTATTAAGTATTTGGACAAATTTTCTTAGTACTTAATACCTCATACTTGATACTTTCATTCAACGGGAATACTTTTTGTTTTGTATTTTAAGGATAAAAGTAAGCCTGCGAAAATAAGGAATAATCCTATGAAACTTTGTAAATTATAAGTTTCATTGAAGATAAAATACCCAATCACGAAGGCGTAAGCGGCTTCTAAATACCTCAAATTAGAGAGTACACTTACTTTTTCTGAACTTTGGATGGCTTTGGTAAAATAATTTTGAGCAAAAAAACCAACAATTCCAATTGCTAACAACCCTAATAATTCAGTTGAATTTGGAGTCTTCCAATTTGGTATATTGATAATGCCACTGACTGATGCCGAGATAAACATAAAGTATTGAAGGATAACCAATTGGTGGTCGTCATCGCCAATTTTTTTAATGATAATAAAGAGTAATCCGCCAAAAACTGCCGAGAGAATCCCGATACCAAGGTCGAATGAACTGATACGAGTATCAAATCCTTTCATGACTAAAATTCCAAAAAATGAAATTAAGAAACAGACCCATTGAATAAATTTTATTTTTTCTTTCAAAAATATTACCGCAAAAATTGACGTAAAAATGGGTGATAAATATTTCAAAGCAACGGACGATGCAAAAGGGATTTTGGTCAAAATATAAAAGAACGAAAACATCGAAATTGAACCAACTAATCCTCTGATTATCAAAAATTTAACATTTTTTCCAATTAACGAAATGTGATTAATTTTCAAATAAACTACACATAAAATCAAACCAATTAACGACCTAAAAAAGATGTGTTGAAAACTATTGAATTGTGGCATTAACTTAATAAAAACTTGCATCGCCGAAAAGCAAAAAGTGCTGATGAGCATAAATTTTATACCGTTGCTTATTTTCATATTTAAGTATCTGTACATAATTACTCATGGCATGACTCAGCTCGTAAACTATTGATAATTATCGTATTACTATCAGTCATGCCATGAGTTTCGTTTAAACTAATTAGGTATAGGTACTTATCTAATAAAAAACATATCCCTCCATAATTTTTCTAACCGTCCTCAGCGTTCCAGCTTTATCTAATTGCAGTCCTTTATCGGTATTTTTCATTTCAATATTTACCTCAATCACGCCCGCAATGTGTTCAATAATGATAAATTCTCTGAGTTGTCCATTTTCTTTACCAACTTCCGAAGCAATAGTTCCTTTCAATTTCAAAGCTGCTCCCACACAAATTGCCCCCGTAACGGCATGGCTTGGGTGGAGTGTTTTTGGGGTTAGATACAATGAACGAATATTGTGTTTTGAGTCAGTTGGGCTGGATAAAATACCAATTTTAGGTAAAACACTCTCGCTGACATCACCCATACCTGCACGCAAACCAGCCTCCAGGCGGATGGCTTCCAACTTTTTCATCAGTTCTTTATTGTCATCAAAAAATGCCTTATTTTCATTACCAACTAAACCTAAATCTTTGGCTTTTATCAGCACCATCAAACTCCCTGCGTCAAGTATTGAAACTTCTATACCATTGATAATCTCCTTCAATTTGCCCGTAGGCAGTTGCTTGCCCGTTTTTCCGCCTACTTGGTCGGATAAATTCATAATAATTGGGGCGGCAGTCCCTGGCACACCGTCAATCTGAGCATTTCCAGAATACTCCACTTTTCCGTTGGGCGTTTGCACAATTTCTTCAATGACAGAATTGGTATTGATATTAAAAATCCTGACCCGAGTTTCTGGAATCGTGGCTTTTACCCAACCTTTTCAATCGCAAAAGGACCAACGCCCGCCATCATGTTACCGCAAGGAGGAAGCGTGTCCACAATTGGGTTATCAATATCAACTTGGGCGAACAAATAATCCACATCAATATTGGGTCTTTTGGAAGGTTCAACCATCACCACTTTGCTCGTAACGGTTACGGCAGCCCCCAAACCATCAATCTGATTATGGTCGGGTGACCCCATCACTTTTAACAAAATAGCATCTCTATCTTTGCGATTGGTGGGCAGTTCTCGTTTATCAAAAAATGGACCTTTGGACGTTCCTCCTCGCATATACGTACACGGGACTCTTCGTAATTCAAGATTGGTAAGTTTTTGATTATCAGATGGTTGCTGAATTGTTTTGCAACTTACTGAGAAAAAAATCAAAAATAATAAGCCAAATGAACCTTGATTATTATGGAATGTTTTTTTTACGTTCATTAGCATTTCTGAAAAAATAAGTACCTTTGTAAAAACAAAAATAACAATGAGAAACTTTGAAAGTTGGGAAACCCAAGATTTGGAAATAATTTTTGGCTTAAATCAAGTTTGGGATAACAAACTGATTACTGATTGGCTTTCTGCTACTGCCACCTTTTCAGAATTTGAAAGAGAAATAATTGAACGAATTAGAATTAGAATTTTAAAAAATGTCGAATTTTGGAATGAGGATGAATTAAAACTTCAAGCCATTGCCAGCATTATTGAAATGGCTAACTTTACTTCTGATGCTTTCAAATCATTCTCGCAACGTCCTCTCTCTGCTACTATTAATGGTATTGAAATTGGAGGTAGGGTTGATTTTATGCTTGCCAAAGGAAGACAAAAACCCATCGAACCTTATTTCTTTATTCACGAATATAAGCAAGAAACCAAAAGAGGTACTAATGACCCCAAAGGACAACTGCTTTCAGAACTTTTAGTAGCCCAATCTCAAAACCAAAATAAATTTCCTCTCTACGGCTGTTATGTACTTGGTCGAAATTGGTTTTTTCTTATACTTGATGGCACTGAATACGTTGTGAGTAATGCTTTTAATGCTTCTGATGAAGATATTTATAAAATCATTGCTATGCTAAGACAAGTTTGCGTTACTATCGAAAACTTACATTTATCCTAAATACTTAGCCGCCGAATACCCTGCACTTCGCCCAAAAACTGCCCCTGACGTTAATCCTGAACCACCAGGATAGCCATAGAAAAATACGCCTCCAACCATTTCTCCACAGGCAAAAAGTCCTTGAATTTTCTCGTTATTTTCAGCTAAAACTTCGGCTGATTTATTGACTTTTACGCCCCCATACGTGAACGTGATTCCGCCCGTAACAGGATAGGCTTTGAAGGGTGGCGTGTCCAATACATTCGCCCAATTGGTTTTATTTAACGTCAGTCCTACCGTTGATTTTCCATCTTTAATAGTTGGGTCAAAAGGTGTTTCAGTATTCACAGAGGCATTATATTGGGTTAAAGTTTCCAAAGCATGATACGGGTTTACGCCGTGTAATTTTGTTACTAATTCTTCCAAAGTATCGGCTTCCACAAAACTGGCATCGTGGGTTTTGTATTCGCTGTATAGCAATTTATCCACCTTAGCATCAAAGATTTGCCACGCTAAATTATCGGGTTGTTTCAGAACGGCTGCCCCAAATTGAGCGTAAGTATAATTTCTAAAATCTAAGCCTTCATCCACAAATCTCTCGCCCTTGGCATTGAGCATTACGCCGAATAAATAAGAGATTTTACGGTAATGTTTTCTTTCGATAAAAGGGATTTCAAGATTGCCGTATTCGGGCATATTGAAGTCCATCGGTGTGGCGTGGCATCCTTCAAAATTACCGT
>JAYUOX010000395.1:0-25284 GCA_043760595.1 Cytophagales bacterium | reverse complement strand
TTTTGCGGACATCTTCTTTTTGAGTCAGGACGTTAATTTCGCCCAAAGAAATGCTCCCAGAATCAGCTTCTTGAAGCGTTGCGATAGTCCGCATGAGGGAGGATTTGCCCGCACCGTTGGGTCCTAAAAGCCCAAACATTCCTTGATTGATGGTGAGACTAACATCTTTCAAAGCCTGTACGCCGTTGGAGTAGGTTTTGTTGAGATTTGTGATGGTTAATTGCATAGTTGCGTTGAGGAGTTTAAATTATTCGATGCGTCCGATGCTTCGGTTCGATGCTTGTTTTTCGATGTTGGTTAAAATACCAAAAACTATAATCTTACTGTTTCAGTTTTAGGTATTTGCTTAATCTTGAAATAGATAAGGGAAAATTAGAGAAATATAGTTTCATCGTTTCTAAAAATATTACAAAACGTAGATAAACTATGATGAAAGGCATTAAAACACAAAACCGCCACAGGAAGAATCCTATGACGGTTTTGCCATTGATAATAGCAAGGAATATTTTATGTCTTAAGTAGATATTACCAAAGAACAGTTTTTGAATCAAACTGTCTATTTGATGATAAAGCTACCGTTTCCGATTTTGAAACCTTCCGAATATAACTCTACGGTGTAATTGCCTGATTGATAAGGAGTTCCACGGGCGTATAGCATTTCTACATTTTGGTCGTTGTTTGTGAAAGCCACACTTCCTTTTGTGGTGTAAGCCATTTCTTTTCCACCAAAATCAAACACACTTGAACCCGTAGCAGAGTCTGTAATCACAGCACCATTGGCATCCATAATACGAACCAAAATATCTTTATTATCTTGTTCCGTAATAGAGTTTGAAGGTAATGTGAATGATAATTTTAATTTATCAACCTTCTTTGCACGATATTTTCCACCGTCTTGAACTTTTCCGTTTGATTTCACGGCGTACACCGTAAGATTCATTGCTTTTAATTGAGCTCCTGTTTTTACTTTCTTCACAAGCTCCTCATTCTTGGTGGTGTAATCCGCCACAGTTTGATTTAACTTTTCTTTCTCCGTTTTCAAACCTGTATTCTCTTCGATAAAAGTCTGCTTCTCTTGAACCAAGACTTCTTTTTCCTTAGACAGAGTTACCGTTTGAGCCGTCAAATTTTCATTTTCAGACTTCAACTGAGCAATTACATTATCTTTTTCTGCCAACAAAGCCACATACTCCGAGATTTTGGCATCGTACTGTTTAGCGTTGTAGAATTTAGCATTTTTCAAGGCTTTTTTGTCCTTCTCTAATTGTGTACGAGCCGCTACTAATTCATCTACCTTACCGCCTAACGCTGTAATCTCTGCAATCTTGGCATCTAATTGAACTGATACTGAATCCAAACGTGATTTTGTGCTTGCCAATTGTTCAACCTTCTGATTGATTACTTGCTCTTGATTGGTATTGGTCTTTTTTGAGTCATAAAGTAAGTACCCCAAAAATCCAATAAATAACATTGCCACAGCCAAAGCTGCCTTCACAATACCGTTTCCGTTGTTGTTATTTTGTGTCGTTTCCATTTTTTGTTTTTGTTTGGTTTGAAAAAATTACTGAATTGATTGAGTACGTTTTCTTTTCAAATTATATTTTCTGTTTTTGTTTCTGACGTAAAATTAACGCTAATGGTACACTTTTCATATAGCATCACACAAAACAGTACAGAAAAAATAAATATAATTTGTAGTTAACTTATTGAAAGTCAGTATTTTATATTAAATTATTAAATTATCTATCACTACATCATGTGATTAAAATGGGAGTTTAAAATAATGGTAAAAGGTACGTAGTGCCTCCTTCTGGAAAAGTTTTCTAACAAATTTTCCCTTTTTTCTAAACAAAATTACCATACAAATTTTTATGTATAGTATAAAGTCCAACGTAAGCACATTGCACAATTATCCATTTTAAACAAAATCATGATAAATCTATCTCCTAACACCAATTGTAATTCCTTCAAGGATTTTCGCCCTGCGACTCCTTTGTCGGCTGCATACGAATTTTTGGAGATTTCCAGAACTGACTTGTCCGAGTTTGATTTGATTGAAACTTTCGCCGAATCAAAAAATTGGAATTTTGATTTGGACAAAATAAAAAGATTTTTGCAAGACCGTAAAAATACAATCGTCGTAACTTGTGAAAATCAGCAGATTGAGTGGGTCAGCAAAGGATTTACCCGAATGACGGGCTATAATTCATACGAGGCAATTGGACAGTTTCCGAAGTTTTTGCAAGGTGCTCAAACTACATTGGAAGCTAAGTCTAAAATTAGAGGTAAGATTAGTTCAAGAGAAAAATATTCTGGTAAAATCATCAATTACCGTAAAAATGGAGAAGTTTACCTTTGCAAAGTAGATATTCTTCCTATATATGATGTTCAAGAAAAATTGGTAAATTTTATAGCTTTTGAATATGAAGTTGGGTTATAAAAACGGTTTTCTTCTGTTAGTTACAAAATATTAATGTGTAGAATCGCCTTTCTGATGGCAAACGACACGAAGCAAATTGCTTCGTGTTTTTTATGCGGTCTCTATTATCACGCTTTTCATAAAAAGGAAGCCTGCTTGTAGTTGGTCATTAAAAAATGTCAATTTATCCCTTTTTTGACGTAAATTTGTACATTATTTATCATAACCTCTTTTCAATGCAAGCCTTCCAAATTTCAAAAGTATCTAATCAAATTTCTACTGAAGTTCAACATAAAATTGATTTCAAAACCAAGCCTACAGGAGCATTGGGAACGTTAGAAAAAATAGCTTTACAAATTGCTAATATCCAACAAAATCCGTCTCCTATTCTTTTAAATCCACATTTAGTCGTCTTCGCTGCCGACCACGGACTCGCTCGTGAGGGCGTGAGCAAGTACCCTCCCGAGGTAACTTACCAGATGGTTTTGAATTTTGTAAACGGTGGGGCAGCCATCAATATTTTCTCCAAACAGCATGGTATAAATTTACAAGTAGTGGATGCGGGTGTGATGGGGGATTTTCTTCCTACCTTACCGATTATTCATCAAAAAATTGGGCACGGTACTAAAAGTTCTTTTATAGAATCCGCCATGACAATATCGGAGGCTGAAAAAGCCATTGAGTTAGGGGCGAAGGTTGTGCAAGATATTTTTGAAAAAAAATGTAACGTGATTGGTTTTGGTGAAATGGGAATTGGCAATACTTCATCGGCAAGCCTGTTGATGTCCAAAATTTGTCGTATTCCGTTGGTCAATTGCGTGGGTAGAGGCACGGGTGTGGACGATGACGGATTGAAACATAAAATCGCTATTTTATCACAAGTCTTTACGAAACATAAACCCGAATCTCCCCTTGAAATTTTAGCTAATCTGGGCGGATTCGAGATTGCCCAAATGGTCGGAGCAATTCTGCAAGCCGCTCAAAATCAAATGGTTATATTGGTGGACGGATTCATAGCGACCTCAGCGTTTTTGGTAGCTTACGCTCTTGAACCTAACGTTTTGGACTATGCTATTTTCTGTCATCAATCCGATGAAAGTGGTCACAAAAGAATGTTGGAATACCTAAATGTGGAAGCGATTTTGAAGTTAAATCTCCGTTTGGGCGAAGGAACGGGCTGTGCTTTAGCGTACCCAATCATACAATCTGCCGTGAATTTTTTGAATGAAATGGCGAGTTTTGAGAGTGCGGGAGTGAGTAATGAAGTGTAAAATATTATTCTTTTTTAGTAATGGATAAGTCAGATTCAGGTTTTTCAAAGTCCAATTCGGTAGCGTCATCTTCGACAATCATAAAGCTGTCAATCATATCAAACGATTTTAAAAGCTCCAAAAAAGCTAAGACTTTTTGAGAGTTCTGATTCTTTATACTTATTAAAATATCCATTTTATTATTCGTTTAATATTCCGCAATTTAGTAAAATTTACCCAAATAATTTATGCAAAAACAATTACACATTTTCCTAAACGCCCTCATGTTTTACACCCGCATACCTGTTCCTGCATGGATGAAACATGATGACGAAATGTTGAACAAAGCCACCATTTATTTCCCCGTCATTGGCTGGATTGTGGGAGGAATTTCTGCCCTTATTTTCTACTCTTTTTCTTTTATTTTCAATCCAGATATTGCTATTTTATTGAGTATGGTAGCCAGTATTCTCACCACAGGAGCGTTTCACGAAGACGGTTTTGCGGATGTTTGTGATGGTTTTGGAGGAGGTTGGACAAAAGAGAAAATCCTTGAAATTATGAAGGACTCACGAGTAGGAACGTATGGCTCAGTGGGATTGATTTTGATGTTAGGATTAAAATTTTTTAGTCTTGAAACCCTTGATAATCAAACACTTGTATGGGCTTTAACGGTGTCTCATCCATTGAGCAGATTTGTGGCTTTGAGTTTTATTTATACCCACGAATACGTCCGTGAAGATGAATTGAGTAAGGTAAAACCCGTTGCTAAAAAGTTGTCAATCAACGATTTACTAACAGCTTTTCTACTCGCTTTTATCCCTTTTTTCATTTACGTTATCATTACCCATAATTTCTTTTTATTCTTGGTATTTCCTCCTTTGATTTTAACACATTTATACTTGGGATATTACTTCAAAAAATGGATTGGCGGCTACACGGGTGATTGTTTGGGGGCAACGCAACAAGTGGCGGAAGTGGTGATATATTTGGTTTTTGTGGCAATTAGTGCTTAACCGTAAGGTAGTTTATACTGTAGCTCGAAGCGAATGTCGCCCAGTGGCACTTCGAGAATCCTATTCCAATATCTCGAAGTGCCACTGGGCGACATTCGCTTCGAGCTACAATAATTCTGTAATAAATGGAAATTTTCTTAATTCGACATACTTCTGTTGCAGTTCCCAAAGGCATTTGCTACGGTAAATCTGACGTGGCTTTGAGCGAAACAGCTTCCGATGAAATCAACAATACCGTCCAACGATTAGCCAATCATTGTGATTTTACGAAGTTAAACATTTGGAGTAGCCCCGCCCAAAGATGTATGCAATTGACTCAGCAAATTAGCCCAAATTTCCAGACCGAAGAACGTCTCTGGGAAATGAATTTTGGAGATTGGGAAATGCAACAGTGGAATGACATCAAACGAGAAGAATCAGACCCGTGGATGGCAGATTTTGTAAATATCTGTACGCCCAACGGTGAGAGTTTCAAGGACTTAGCGGCTCGTGCCAATGAGTTTTTGGATGAAATTATTAGTCAAGATTTTGAACAAGTTGTTTTGGTAAATCACTCCGCCACCATCAGAACTATCATTTGCAGAGCCTTAGATTTAGACCTCAAAAATGCCTTTCGGATGGAGATAGATTATGGCTCAATTTCAAAAATTACCTACAAAAAAGGGTTTTGGAATGTGAAGTTTATTAATAACTGAGAGGGTTGGTTTTCATTGAATACTGTATTACGGACAGCCTTGTCCGAAGTCGAATAATAGGATTTTTGACTACGGACAAGGCTGTCCGTAATACAAATCTCATAGCAAACTATCCAGTGCCTGATGATATGCTTGAAATTCTCCCAAATTTTTATGCCCACCGTTTGGAATAGTCGTCAAGATTTCGGACGAATTTTTATTTAATATTTCTGCTAATTTCAAACTGGATTTGTACGGAACTACGGCATCTTTTGTACCGTGAAAAAAATGTATCGGACAACGTACTTGCTTGATAAAGAGGTCAGTACGGAATTGATATTTCAAAATGGAGTGATATGGGATCAAGGGAAAATAACTGCTTGCTACATCGCCCAAACTGACGTAGGGTGTTTCTAATAATAACATTTTGGGCGAATTTTCTGAGGCTAATTTAGTAGCAATTCCTGTGCCTAACGAACGCCCATAGATAATGATTTCGTTCTCTGGAAAACGTTTTTTCGCCCATTCATATACGTAGCGTGCATCAGTGTGCAGGGCTTTTTCTGATAACTCTCCCGTTGATTTTCCGAATTGGCGGTAATCAATCATTAGAATATCGTAATTGTTTTTGGTAAAATCAACAGCGTGTTTTCCCCATCTTCTGAGGTCGTCAGCGTTGCCGTGAAAATAGACGATCAAACCCTTCCTTTTCGATGAATCCGTTTTGAAATATAAGGCATTTAGCTTCACATTTGCCTCTGGTTCAAACCACATTTCTTCAAAATTATCCGTAAATTCATACCGATAATCCGCCGCTATTTGGGTATTTCTGAAAAGGAATTGTTCTTGAAAAAAAATGGCTATCACTACGAGTAATACGTAGATGATGAGTAGGTATGTAATCACTTTACGGAGCGTTTTCATGTTTACAAATATAGAAAATTTATCCTAAAATAAACGGAGCAAATTGCTGAAACCAAAAATGGCGTTGATGTAATACCAGAATTTGTGATTGAGATTCTTTCGGAAAGTGATAATATCAATAAAGTAGAAGAAAAAGTAACGGAATATTTCAAAGCGGGTGTGAAAGTAATTTGGCATATTTTCCCTGACCTCAAAATGGTTTATGTCTATACGTCTCGTAGAAATGTAAAAGTTTGTCTTGAAGATGATATATGTTCGACAAGCCCCGTTCTGCCTGATTTTGAGATAGTTGTGTCAGAGATGTTGTCGTAGTAAAGGAATGATTTACCGCAAGGACACGGAAAGACGCAAATAAAAATGGTTCTACTACGATTTGTACGGAATTACGGAAGCCTTCGGGGAAACCGAAGGCTTCCGTAAACTAAGTAGTTGAATGTAAATAAACGACGTTTTCATTTTACCGACTATTTACGAAATTGGAATCCTGTATAAATCATAGTAGTGTTTTTCAAACAGTAGAACCATAAGAATTTAGTTCGATTCTTATTTTGTATAAGAACGAATGTTATTCGTCCTCGCTCTAAAATAAACCTTCAAAACCTGTATCCTCCCGTCTTTGCGACTCTTCAATATTTTCTTTCCCTTCAAATAATACAATTAAATATTCTATTATTATTCCAAGAATAAATAAAAATATTACTCCAAATAGCCCCAGAAAATCATTATTCCCCTCCCTAAATTTACCCAAAATTAAAATTTCTTGAAAAAATGATAAAAACTTTGAACCTTTCAATAGTTTCCGAAGTTTAGTTATTGGAAACTATAAATGTATCAAGCGTTTCCTGTAACAAATTTTGGAAATCAAAGAACGTATAATCGCTAAGGCACGAGAACAATTTTTTCGGTATGGAGTCAAGTCCGTAACGATGGATGATATTGCCAGCGAGTTAGGTATTTCAAAAAAAACCATTTACCTGCATTTTGAGGACAAAGACGACATCGTGCATCAGTTGATGCAAAGTGAAATGGAACAGGATAAATGTGATTGGGACATCTTGAACGAATCGTCTAAAAACGTGATTGAAAAAACCATAAAATCAATGGATATCATCAAACAGTTCTTTACGGAAATCAATCCCTCCACTTTTTTTGACATCAAAAAATATCACCCCAAAACGTGGGAGCTTTTTCAGGAACACAAGCAAAATTTTATCTTGGGAGCTATCCGCCAAGACCTTTTAGAAGGGATTGAACAAGGTTTTTTTAGGTCAGAAATAAAAGTAGATATTTTGGCAAAAATGCGAATGGAGCAAATTGAGTTAGGTTTTGACCCTCAAATGTTCCCTCCCAACAAGTTTTCAATTTTAGACGTAGAACTCACTATGTTAGACCATTTCATCAGGGGCGTTCTCACAGACAAAGGATTAGAAGTTTATCAAGCATATCAAAATCAAACAAACAATGAAGAAAAAGCTACGAAGTAAATGGCTGATAATGAGCCTATTACTTACCTCAAACCTTGGATTTTCTCAACAAAATTACTCGCTTCGTGAGGCGGTGGATTATACCATCAAAAACCATATTTCTATCAAAAACGCTCAGTTGGATATTCTCAATGCTGACGCACGGGTAAAAGAAATTAAGGGCATTGGTTTGCCACAGGTTAGTGGTAGTTTTAGTTATACCAATAACGTGGTAATTCCAAGATTTTTTATTCCTGCCAAAACCTTTGACCCCACTGCGGGCGATGGCGATGTCGTGGCAGCTGAATTTGGCGTTGCCAATAGCGGTCAGGCGGGCATTGGATTTAGCCAATTATTGTTCGATGGTTCATATACGTTAGGTCTCAAAGCCGCCGATGTCTATAAAGATTTATCAAAAAAAGCCCTCGTTCAGACCAAGCAACAATCTGCCGAAAACGTCATTAAAGCCTATTATGGCATCTTGGTAAACGAAGAACGCATGAAACTTTTGACGCTCAATATTGGTCGTTTGGATTCATTATTGCGTGATACCAAAGCACTAAATATTCAAGGTTTTGTAGAAAAAATTGACGTGCAACGCCTTGAAGTTCAGCTAAATAACTTGAAAACTGAAACCAAAAACGTGGATCGTTTACAAGAATTAAGTTATCATTTATTAAAATTTCAGATGGGTAAAAAAGTGTCTGAAACGATTACATTAACTGATAAATTATCCGACATCAACGTCAGTGAATTTACGCCCGAGAATGACTTGGATTTGAAATACGGAAATCGTATTGAGTATTCTATTTTACAAACCCAAAATCGTTTGGCGGAATTAGATTTGAAAAATCAGAGAGCTGCCGTTTTACCAAGAGTAATTTTGACGGGTAACTATGGATTTTCTTCGGGTCGTCCTAAGTTTTTTGATTTAGTTACCAAAGAATGGTTTGGTGCGGCGGCGATTGGTTTTGCGGTTCAAGTTCCGATTTTTGATGGTTTCCAACGTAAATATAAAGTTGCTCAATCACAGAATAATTTACAGAAAGTAAAACAGAGTTTTGAATTATTAGAAAATTCGATTGATTTACAAGTAAAACAAGGTCAAATTACCTTGAAAAATGCCTACGAAACGCTCCAAGACCAAAAATCAAACATGGAATTGGCGAAGGAAATCGTGCGAGTATCGAAGATAAAATACAAGCAAGGGGTAGGTTCAAATTTGGAAGTAATCAATGCCGAAATTTCGTATAAAGAAGCTCAGACTAATTATTTCGCCACTTTTTACAATGCTCTGATTGCCAAAGTTGATTTGGATAAGGCGTTGGGGAAACTTTATAATGAGTAGAAAATATTGTCTGTGCGACTCAGTCTGAATTTGGATTCGTCCGATTTATGGATTTTTTGGATTAAAAATAATCGGAATTATAGACTTTAAGTCGCAAACCTTATTTAGACCAAGGATAAAACGGATTAGACTGATTTTCACTGATAAAACAATAAAAAATCCGTTAAATCCGTATCATCCGTGGTCTAAATTCCAAGATTGTTTATCCACAGTCATTTTGCGACACAAAGTCTATAATTCCGAAAATAATTAATCGAACATTAATCCAAAAAATCCGCAAATCCCACAAATCCAAATTCAGACAGAAACGCACAATAAATAAAAATACTAAAAAATTAACATATTCAGATGAAAACAAATACATACATATTCTTAGCATCAATGGCTCTTTTGTCAGCTTGTAGCAAGCCCGATAAAAAGACGGAATTAGCCGATTTGAAATCTCAACAAAAGGAGATTGAAACCAAAATCAAAGCCCTCGAAAAAGAATTGGGAACTACCGAAAAGAAAGCCGAAGCTACGCCTATCAATGTTTCGGTGAGTCCAATTCAACCCCAAAATTTTAAGCATTTTGTTGAGGGTCAGGGAGTTGTAACTTCTAAAAATATCGTGATGATTACGCCACAGATGGGTGGAACGATTACCACGATGGTATTGGTGGAAGGGCAAGCCGTAAGAAAAGGACAAGTAGTTGCGACCATTGATAATTCGGTCATGAAGGAATCTATGGTTGAAATAAAAACGCAATTGGATTTAGCCAATACGGTTTTTAATAAACAAAAGGCTCTTTGGGATCAACAAATTGGAACAGAAATTCAGTATCTCCAAGCAAAAGCCAATAAGGAATCTTTGGAAAAAAGAATTATCACGATGGAAACCCAAATGGCTTTGAGCAAAGTGTATGCCCCAATTTCGGGAACGGTTGAAAAGGTCATGCAAAAATCGGGTGAAATGGGAATGCCAGGAATGCCGATTGCCCAAATCGTGAACGTTGGAGACTTAAAAATAATGGCAAAAATTGCCGATACCTACGTAGGCTCGGTGAAAAAAGGCGACATGATAACGGTTAAATTTCCAGATATTAATAAAGAATTTACGACCAGAATTTCTTTGGTAAATGTCTTGATTGACCCCGCTTCAAGAACTTTTGGGATTGAGGCAAATATTCCAAACTTGGGCGGTTCGTTAAAACCAAATCAAGTAGCAATTATCAACATCAACGATTTATCAAAAGGTAACGCCTTGATAGTCAGCCAAAATGTGGTTCAAAAAACCGAAACGGGCGACCTCGTGTATGTAGCCGTTACGGAAAATGGCAAGAAAATCGCCCGAGCAAAAGCCGTAAAAATGGGTGTTTCGTACAACGGAAACGTGGAAATCTTGGAAGGATTATTAGCGGGCGATGTAGTGATTACGCAAGGGTATCAGGACTTGGTAGATGGGTCGTTGATTAGTTATTAATTGAGAAAAAATGGATATTCAAAATTCAGACTACCAATCATTTTTTGGTGAAGTAAAAAATAAAATTCGTGAGGCTCAATACAAAGCACTCAAAGCCGTCAATAAAGAGTTAATTCAACTCTATTGGGAGTTGGGAAAAATGATTGTGGAACGTCAAACACAATTTAACTGGGGCAAATCCGTAGTTGAAAATCTATCACAAGATTTACAAAAAGAATTCCCAAATCATAATGGTTTTGGAATAAGTAATTTGTGGTCAATGAGGCAGTTATACCTTGAATATCAGCACGATACAATTCTCCAACCATTGGTTGGAGAAATTGGCTGGAGTCATAATTTGGTCATTATGCAGAAGTGTAAAACTGCCACAGAGCGTAGATTTTATATGCTTCACACCAAAAAATTTGGTTGGACGAAAAATATTTTAATTCATCAAATTGAAAGGAAAGCGTTTGAAATGTATCTCACAAATCAAACCAATTTTGACCAATTATTGCCTGAAAGTTATGCACATCAAGCACATTTAGCGGTTAAAGACTATTACAGTTTTGATTTTTTGGATTTAGCGGATGAATATTCTGAACGAGAATTAGAAGAAGCCTTAGTTAAGAATATTCGTAAGTTTTTAATCGAAATGGGAAGTGCTTTTACGTTTGTAGGAAATCAATTTTGTGTGAAAGTGTCTGATAATGAATACTTTATTGTTGTTCCACAGAAAATTAAAATGTTTGGTAGCAATCGAATTAAAAATTGATGAATTTAAGCCCGAATATAAAGGAAAAATGGAATTCTATTTATCTGTTTTGAATGACAAATACAAAGAAGAAGGTGAGAATGATGCTATTGGAATTATCATTTGTAAAGAGAAAGACAGAACGATTGTAGAATATTCCTTCAAAAATGCTATCTATCCAATTGGCGTTTCAACGTATAGCACCACATCGGTACTCCCAGAACAATTTAAAGGACTGTTACCTTCGCCCGAAGAAATATCACAAAGATTTAACGATTTAGAAAATATTATTTAAAAATATGAACAATAATAACCTCGAAAATAACGAAGCCCTTACCAACGAAAAGCATGGTTCGGGAGCGATTTATAACATGATTGGTTGGTTGGCGACCAATCAAAAAACGGTGTATTTATTTACCACCGTACTCTTTATTGTCGGAATGGTGATTTATAACATTTTGCCCAAAGAGCAATTTCCCGACATCAAAGTCCCGCAGATTATTGTGCAGACGATTTATGCAGGAACTACGCCAACGGATATTGAAAATACCATCACCAAACCCATTGAGAAGCAAATCAAGACTATCTCGGGCGTGAAGCGGGTGAAGTCAAATTCGCTCCAAGATTTTTCTATCATTATCGTAGAATTTAATCCTGACGTAAAAGTAAACGATGCCCTCCGTATGGTAAAAGACAAGGTGGACATCGTGCAATTACCCAAAGATTTAACCAAAAAACCCGTTGTTCAAGACATAAATTTCTCGGAATTTCCTGTAATGAATATCAATTTGGCGGGAAATTACCCTTTGGCTAAACTGAAAGATTATGCCGAAATCCTCCAAGACGACATCGAAGGACTACCCGAAATAACCCGTGTGGACATCGTGGGAGCATTAACCCGTGAAGTTCAAATAAATCTTGACCTCTACAAAGCCCAGTCGGCTGGACTTTCGTTTTATGATATTCAGTCTGCCATTCAAGGCGAAAACGTCAATATTTCGGGTGGTGAATTAAACGTTGATGGTGTCAGAAGAACGCTTCGGGTAAAGGGTGAATTTAAGTCAATGGCTCAAATTCAGTCTATTCAATTGCGTTCATCTACGGGTGCAATGATACGCTTGGGCGATGTGGCGGAAGTCGTGGATGCGAGTGAAGAACAACAAGATTTTGCCCGTTTGGATAATAAAAAAGTGGTAACGCTCAACGTCATCAAACGAGGTGGTTCAAACTTGATTGAAGCAGCCGCCAAAATCGAAAAAATTATCGAAAAAGCCAAAGAAAGCACTTTACCGCAAGGTTTGGAAGTCAGAACTACGGCGGACACCTCCGAAAGAACCCAAACCGAAATTGACGATTTAATCAATACCGTTATCCTTGGTTTTATCTTTGTGGTGTTGGTTTTGATGTTTTTTATGGGCGTGCGAGATGCCATTTTCGTAGGGCTTTCTGTGCCTCTATCGGCTCTGTTGGCGTTTATTCCTTTGTATTTTTTAGGATTTACCTTGAATACCATCGTACTTTTTGCCTTTCTTTTGGGTCTCGGAATTGTGGTGGACGATGCCATCGTGGTAATCGAAAATTCACACCGTATTTTCAATAAATATCGACAAATTTCTATCGTAGAAGCCGTTAAATTAGCTGCCTCGGAGGTTTTTATTCCTGTGCTTTCGGGTACGATTACAACGATTATGCCCTTCGTACCGCTCCTCTTTTGGCCCGGGATTGTGGGTGAATTTATGAAATATTTACCCATCACTTTGATTTGTACGCTGATAGCTTCTTTGATTGTGGCTTATGTCATGAACCCCGTGTTTGCGGTATCGTTTATGAAACGCCATGACGAACACGGCACGGTTGATACGAGTGTGGCTTCGTTGAAAAAACCTATGATTATTTTGGGCATTTGTGCTTTGTTGGGCTATATTGTCAATGTAGGTTTAGGAAATTTCTTTGTGTTGATTGCCCTTTTATACGCTTTCAATCACTTCATCCTAACACCAAAAATTATCGTTCCTTTTCAAGAAAAAACGCTCCCAGCTTTCAAGAAAAATTACGAAAAATTAGTTTCTTGGTTAATCACGGGCTATCGTCCTGTGTGGACAGTTATTTCAATGTTTGTGTTGTTTTTTGTAACAATATTTTTATTAACCGTCGTAAAACCAGACGTAATTTTCTTCCCAAGTGGCGAGCCAGACGTGATTTATGTTTATAATAACCTTCCCATCGGGACGGATTCGAGAGTAACCGATTCAGTTACAAAGATTTTGGAGAAAAAGGTTTTTGAAATTATCAAACGTGAAAAAGCCGAAGTTGCCATCAATTCGGTTATTTCAAATGTAGGAAAAAATGCGGGCGACCCTTTCAATCCTGATAGAGCCCCAACGCCTCAGAAATCCAAAATTACGATTGCTTTTGTAAGCGGAATCAACCGTCAGGGCATTTCTTCTGAAAAAATGTTAGGTATTTTTCGTAAGGAAATCAAAGCAATGCCAATCCCAGGAGCTGAAATTTCCATAGACAGAGAAAACAACGGACCACCCACGGGAGCTCCCATCGCCATCGAAATAGCAGGAGATGATTTCAAGACTTTGGCAAAATTAGAGAAACAAGTACGAGCAGCCATCGACAAATCGGGGATTAAAGGCATCGAAAAATTGAAGTCAGATTTGATTACTAACAAACCTGAAATCATCATTGACGTTGATAAAGCCAAGGCACAACGTGAAGGAATTTCATCCGCCCAAATAGCGATGGAAGTCCGTACTGCCTTGTTTGGTTCTGAAATTGCCAAGTTTCGTGATGATAAAGACGAATATCCGATTCAGTTACGAATCAAGGCACAAGACCGCAATCAGATTGAGAAACTATTGGGCATGAAAATCGTTTATAGAGATATGGTCATGGGTGGAATGTTGCGTGAAGTACCTTTGAACTCTATCGCAACGGTCTCATATTCAACCACTTTCAGTCAGATTAACCGCAAAAATCAGGAGCGTGTCATTACGTTGAGTTCAAACGTTTCGCAAGGTTACACCGCCAACGAAATTGTACCGCAGATTGATGAGTTGATGAAAGAATTGAACGTTCCGAGTGGCTACGTAATCCGTATGGGAGGTGAGCAAGAAGAGCAAGAAGAAACAGGAAAATTCCTATTTGGGGCATTAATTGCGGCTATTTTATTAATTTTCTTAGTTTTAGCGACACAATTCAATTCCATCTCAAAACCTCTTATTATCTTTGTAACGATTTTGTTATCGTTCATTGGTGTATTCTTAGGTTTTATGGCATTTGGACAGAAATTCTCAGTCATCATGTCGGGCGTTGGAATCATTGCTTTGGCAGGAATTGTAGTAAAAAACGGAATCCTTTTGATAGAATTTACCGATGAATTAATCGGCAGAGGTTATCCTTTGAAAAAAGCCATCGTAGAGGCTGGAAGTACCCGCTTAACCCCCGTAATTTTGACGGCGGCAGCGGCAGTTTTAGGACTTGTTCCCTTGGGAATCGGTTTGAGTATTGACTTTGTAAGGTTGTTTACGGAATTGAATCCGCACATTCATACAGGCTCAGACAGTGCCGCATTTTGGAACATTTTAGCGTGGACAATCATCTACGGATTGACCTTCTCAACCGTTCTCACACTCGTAATCGTGCCGTGTATGTACTACATCAACGAGCGAATCCGTGATAAATGGTTCAGAAAAAATAAGCAGGTAAAGATTGAGGAGTTGGAGCTTACTGAAAATTGATATACTTAAATCAAGTATATATAGTGGTTAGGTAGTACATAAACGTCCGTTGGAATCAATGGGCGTTTTTTTTGTTTTAGACTGAATTGACGATTATATTATTCCTCCAAATTCCCTAACTCATTCTCAATTTCTTCAATCGTTGGTAAACTGCTTTTTAGATTATCAGGTAATATTTCTGTAATCTGAAATTCACTCACACCCATTGGCTTGTTGATGTCTCTGAGGGCAAATTCTGCCTCAATATTATTTTTGTAACGACAAAGTAAAATTCCTATCGTAGCATTATCATCGGGCTGTTTCACTAAACTATCAACCGCCGAAAGATAAAAATTGAGCTTTCCAGCATATTCAGGCATGAATTTAGTATTTTTCAGTTCGATAACTACATAACATTTCAGACGAATGTTATAGAACAGTAAATCAATATAATAGTCATTGTCAGCCACTGAAACGTGATATTGTTGTCCAACAAACGCAAAACCTTTTCCTAATTCCAACAGAAATTTAGTTACATGATTGACCAATTGCTTTTCAATATCCCTTTCTTTATAGGGTTCAGTCATGGTGAAAAAGTCAAAAACATAAGGATCTTTGAGGGTTTGTTGAGCCAAATCTGACATGGGGTCGGGAAGGGTAGCTTTGAAATTAGAGATGGCTTTTCCGCTACGTTCATACAAATTAGACTTTATTTTCAAAGCCAAAACATCACGGCTCAAATGATGTTCGAGGGTATGTTGGATATAGAAATTAGCTTCCTTTAAATCACGTGACTTGCTGAATATCAAGATATTATGCCCCCAAGGAATTTGGGCAATAGGCTGTTGCCCAAATAGTGCAACAGCCTGTTGCACTATTGTATCTCCGTAAAATTCATAGAATTTCTTTGCATTAAATAAATTCCTTCTTGATAGACCTTGCATATCAGGGAACTCTGTTTTTAGGTCTTTTGCGACTTGTTCAACAAGTTTTGAACCCCATTGGGTTTGTTTCTCAGCAATCATTTTGCCGAGTTCCCAGTAAAATTCTATCATTGCCGAATTGACGGCTACGGCTGCTTTTAATTGAACTGAACGTATTTTTGATTTGAGTTCAGTTAGCCATTTTTTGTATTCTGGGGTGATTTGGGACATTGGTTTTGTTTCAAGATTTTGTAAACAATTTTAAGAAATAATTATGAATTTACAATTACTTGTACAACGATAAGCTCTTTCTCACGATGGTCGGTGAGGGGGGAATAATCACTAATAACTCGACTTAGTTTGCCTAATTCGTCCTCAGCTTGGGGACGAATTAAAATCAAGAGATTTACATGAGGAATTTAGGCAACAGGTTTCAAATACTATCTCATTTTAGATACACCACTAATTAACATTCTGTATTTTACCATTTCTACACTTGCATTGAAATGTTGAGCTATTTGTTCAGAAGACAGACTCCTTTTCTTTGCCCAAAATAAGCCAGGTTTTGCAATTTGAAGTGTTGCACTTAAACAATTAGCCTCCTCCTCTTGCTCTTTATCAAAAATTCTCATTCCAAATGGAATTGCGAAGTTGTAACTATCATAGCTTCTTTTATGCTCACATATAACGTGTGCTAATTCGTGCATAACATTACTTTGCTGTCTTGCAGGAGTATGATAGGGATTATGGATAATTATTTTATTTCCCTTTTCAGTTAACATAGTCAAGGCACTCCACTCGCTAACTTGACCTTGCTCTCCACAAAGAGTTTGCACTTCGCTAAGATTTGTGAAAAATTCTGTCGCATTATAAACAGCCACATTCAAAAATTTAGCAAGTTTAAATGCACAGATTGGAGACCAAACTTGAACTCCAAGTTTTTCTCGATATTCAATAGCTAATTTTTCTGCCTTTGATTTAAAACCTCTTTTAAGAATAGTATTAGTTGCCAAGGTGTTTTCATTTGGTGATGTAAGCAATATCAATCATTTTAATGAGCATATTTAATGTTTCTTTACTTAACTCCCTATCTGCCCTCAGATGGGCAACAACCTGTTCTTTTGTTGTAGCTGGTTTCATATTTGAATCACTTATGATAAAAGTATCAGAGGACGTATCAAGCCAAGAACAAATTTTTATGAAAGTGTCCACATCAGGAACTTTTCCTTGTTCTATTCTTGATAATGTGGCAGCACTGACACCTCCAATCTCATCCGCAATGGTTCTTAGACCTTTGTCAGCTCTCTTATTTTTTAGCATTCCTGCCAATAATTCGGTATTAAGTGTTGTTTGCATAATTCATATTTATAAATTATTTACTGTTTCACTTGTGAAACAAATTAAAATATTTTAACTTTGATGCAACAATTATTAGTTTTGTATCATGTATGCAACAAAGATATAGTTAATAAGTCAAAACACTACAAAGTAAAGACTAAATTTAATTATTGTAGATTATCGTATCAAGGAACAACAATATCTTTTTAAGATTTCTATTTAAAAATTATACTCATTATTTTAGAATGAATCACTATCATAGAATTTAGTTATGGAAAAATTTAATTTACGTTATTGGAAACCGAGCATATTTATTTTTATCTGTGGGGTTTTGGCATTATCACTATCTACGGCTAATAAATATAGCCTAAACCATTGGGGCATTTCTGTTTCTATTTTTGCTGTTATTGGATTTATATTTGGAATCATTAATAGTCATTTTTGGAATAAGAAGCCTTTTATTTGGATGTTTTGCGTTCCTGATATGTCTGGTCGGTTTGAAGGGGAACTTGATTTTGAATATACTAATCACGAAAGAGAAACAATATCGGGCAGTATAAAACACATTAAGGAGGTTATTCAAAATGGCTCAGATATAGTCATAAACTCTTGGACAATAGATAATGAAGGAAATAAATCTTTTTCTACAAGTATTGAAGCATCTATTCAGAAAAAAAACGATGGTACATTTCGTATCATATATAATTTCCAGAATGAAGGAAATCATACGTTAGGTTTTTCTCCTTATTATGGAACAGAGGTGTTGAATTTTATCGAAAATAATGAAGGAAAACACTTTGTAGGAGATTATTATACAAATAGAATGCCACATCAAACAAAGGGAAAAACGGATTTGAAATTTATAAGTAAGGAATTAAACAAAAAGTAACTATGGCAAATTGTAACAACTATTTTGACACCTATAACGGTTCAATTAAACTAACAGAGGCAAGGAAAACGTCTCTTAAAAAATCTCGAAAAGATTTGAGAAACAAAGTACGGAAATGGTTTAAAGAGAATAAGCCAAACGAAACACAGCCTAAATTTACAGGACAAGGTTCTTTGGCAATGGACACTATTATAAATCCTATACCAAGAAAAGTTATTGAAGATAATGAGGAGAAAACAAAGCTATATTATGATGTTGATGATGGAATTTATTTTGAGGGTACAAAAAACATCGAGGATAGAGTTACAACAACAACCTATCATAATTGGATTTATGACGCAGTAAAAGGGCATACTGACAAAGACCCCATTGATAAAAATACTTGCGTAAGAACATTATTTGCTGATGGACATAATATAGACCAACCAATCTATTACAAAAATGGAGACACCCCAGAATTAGCCCACAAAAAAAATGGGTATATATTCAGTGACCCGAGAGCCTTTACTGAATGGTTCAACAGTAAAGCCAATGCTAATGCTCAATTAAGGAGATTAGTCCGTTATGGAAAGGCTTGGTGTGATAATAGAGAATTTGAGAATGAAAGTAAATCAATGCCAAGTGGTATAATTATGACTATTTTAATTACAGAAAATATTACTTACCGTTCTGAACGAGATGATATTTCTTTGAAGGAAACCTTGATAAATATACAGGCAACATTACAGAAAGAGTTTGAATGTAAAAGACCAACAACTCCCAAAGGAGAAAATCTACTCGAAAACTATAAATACAAGGACTATTTTATGAAATGCCTTGATGAATTTATTGAAGATGCTAAAACTGCATTGCAAGAAAAGAACTTTCGCAAGTCCACAGAACTTTGGCGTAAACATTTGAGTTCAAGATTTCCGTTGGGGGAGGATAAGAATGATACATCTAATTCTTCCGTTGGATTAGGTTTGATAATACCTTCTACAACCAGACCATACGCAGATTAATGAAAAATATACAATTTGAAAATGACATAGATGTAATACCTACTTTGTATAATCAATTGGAAGTCATAGTTATTGATGGAGAAAGAATTTTAAAGGGAAATATAGATATTATTGATAATACAGGCAAACTTTGGGACACCTATGAGATAGAAATTAGAGGGAGTAATTCTTATCCCAAAGGGTTTCCAAAATTATTTGAAGTTGGTGACTCTTTTCCAAAAATAGCTTCGTGGCATACTTACGAATTTGATGATAAATCGTGTTGTATAGATGTTACTCCAAATGAAATCTTAATTTGTAAAAATGGCATCTCAGTTGTTGATTATATTCAACTTTTTGTTATACCATACCTTGCTAATCAGACATTTAGAAAAAGAGAAGGATACTATTTATACGGTGAATATTCACATGGAATTTTGGGCAGGATAGAATTTTATCAGAATAAATTGAAAGCTAAAAATACTTTTGATTTGATGAAAATGATTGATTTGATAATTGGAGGTTTCAATCCAGATAGAACAGCATTTTGTCCTGTCTGTAATAAGATTAAATTTAGAAAATGTCATCGTGATATTTTTAAGGAATTACAAAGCATAAAGAATTTTTTGGATTATGATAGAAGGCAATTAATCCCTTTTTTCATTTCTAATCCAGATTATAAATTACCAATATTGCTATAAATTTTGTGAAGAGTTTTGTTAAAATTGGAGGTACGAGAAAACTCCAAACAGTTATTTTTTCTCTTGGGCTACATTATAAATCGCCTCAGTATAAAATGGATTTGTAAATAAAAAAATTGATAAAATGAACAGTCAAATAGTTAGAGTTTTTGGTGCTACATTAGGAGCCTATCTCGCTGGAGTTGCATTTAAAAAAGCTATTGAAAAGCTCGCAAATGCCCTCGAAAAGTAAGTTTATTTTGGAATTATATTTTCAAAATACTTCTAAACCAGCAAAATAGGAAAAGGAGAAATGATAATCATTTCCCCTTTTCCTATTTTGCCTCCGTGGGTATCTCCATCAATATTATTAAGTTAAGTGATTTGTATGAATAATGAGGATAAATGTACATTAAGTAGTATTCCGTGAAGGCACAGACCACTATTTAATGTACGAATCAAAATCAAACAACCTCTAAAACCTATTTAACATGAAAACTTCATCAACCATTCAAAGCATTACGTATTCTCATCATGTTGATACGGAAATCCATCAAAATATTAGCTATTCTTTGCCCGATGGACGAACAGGAGAGCTTCTGAAATTACTCAAAAGCTATACGGAAGGGCAAAAAGACCTTGAAATTGAAATTTATGTCAGACAACAAATAAAAATCTTGATTGAGCATATTCAAGAAGTTGAATATACGCTTCAACCCACTATGTCGCATTTCCCTGTTGAGTTAAACCCTCACACAGGCGAGAAGCACTATACCCACGAGTTCAGTTGGACACGGGGGGATTTACCGATATTGGTTCTACTTTATCAGGCAGATAAAGCCTTTGGAAACGATGAATATAGTTTTATAGCTAATACCGTTGGCAGTATTGTGGCGAAACGGACGCAGATTGAACCAATCAATCAAAATCCATCATTTCGGCACGGTACCGCTGGCATTGCAGAATGTTTCTACGCCTTATATCATTTAACCAGTAAATCGTTCTATTTTGAAGCCTATCAATCTTGGATAACCGAAACGTATAGACTACAAGCGTTAGGTTATTCAGGATTTTTATTGGATGATTTGTCACTGTTTGAATCAGGATTTATGGGATTTTAGGATAATCAGGATTGTGTTAAAGGGATTAAAATGAAATAAGAGGTTCGACGGTTTGACAGAGATATATAGTTTACCTGTCTGTCATTCCGACGCAGGAGGGAACTGAGTTTTTCGCTCAAAATTACGATTGGTGGATTCAAAGTATCAGTTCCCTCCTGCGTCGGGATGACAAATGGGTATAAATTGAAAACTAACCCAAATAATCATCCTGATTATCCTAAAAATCCTTTAATCCTGATTCAGACAAAAAAATACCCAGACAAAATAATACTCTATCATTCACTAAGATTACGCATCCCGTTCATCATTAAAAAACCAAACCCTATGGACTTAACAATCTTAAACGCCGACGGAAAAGCAATAGAGCTAACCCGACAAGAATTTAAAATCCTCAGACTCGCCTCTGAGGGACTGACCAATAAAGAAATTGGTGACACCCATTGCATCGCAGAGAGTACCGTAAAATGCCACCGCCAGAACATTATGCAGAAGGTAGGCATCACTGGAAAAGGTGAAATGATGCGGTTCTTGATGAAGGTAAACGTAGAAATTAGTACCAAAGCACTATAAAATTAGTACTAAAATCCTACCAAAGTAGGATTTACTTTTAAGCCAAACTGTCGGAACTTTGTATTGTTAGTTGCAACGACAGGTGGAAGCCGAAAAGACCTTTGATTGAGTAGGCGGTTTTATTTTTTGAAATTTAAAAACATGAAAAATTTATTATTTATCATTACATTATTTATCGTTACCTCAGTAACATCTTTTGCAAATTCAGTAAACATCATCGAAAATGCTCCAAAAGTAACAAAATCTATATCAAAGGATAAATTATCTTTAAAGATTGATTTAGGAAAAGTGGAAAGTGCAGAATCTATCAATGTTGAAGAAATAGATAAACTTATTACTTCCAGCCTTGAAAATAGCAAGTTTCTACAATGTGAAGTAGAGGTTTCTGCAAAAGTATCTATTGGTGTTGCCGAATTTACAGTTTCAGTAAAGGTTTCAGGAAATTGCTCTGAAATCAGAACATCTGGAAGAGCAATTGCAACCCAAATTTTGAATGATATTATTGCAATGTTAAAGTCTGGTGGAAGAGATTAAAATCGTAATAAATCAGTAATTTTACTCACTCAATGGATATAAGAAATATTATGTCCATTGAGTGCTTTTTAAATAAATATAGGATTTTACCTTATAGAATATTCTAATATGAAACTGATTTATCTTATTTCTTTTCTCTTTCTTTCATTTTTAATACAAGCTCAAACTACTGATAGTGTGGCTGTTGGCATGGTGAAATACAAGCAAATAATTAATTTTGGTCAGAAAAAAATATTTCTAACTACTCTTTATTTTAATGCTTCACAATCTACTTATACAGGAAGGCTTAAAAAAATGAGTAGCTCTGATTCCGTCAATGAAAAAGGAATGAGAACAATAGATATTAGTTTTGAGATGGATTTTATTGTCCATAAAAATTATCTGAATCGTGAAATGAAAAGTGCAGAGTATATCCTGACTAAATCGTTTGTGATGAAAGACTCAATTCCTGAATTACAGTGGGAGTTTGGTAATGGAGAGAAAAAAATCGGAACGTTTGTGTGTCATAATGCCTTTACTACTTTTAGAGGAAGAAAATATGAAGCATGGTTTTGTGCAGATATACCCATTCAGAATGGACCATGGAAACTTGGAGGATTACCTGGATTGATTTTAGAAGCAACCGATAGCACATCAGAAGTTCAATTTTTATTAGAGTCCATACAAATTCCTATCATTGGAAAAAAGGTTATAAAATCATTAATCTGGGAAAAAGAATCTATAACTTTCAATCAATATAAAGTTAAATGGAATGAGAAAATAAAGGATTTGAAAAAACAGATGCAAAGTTCTGCATCGTCTGCAAAAAGCAACTTTAATATTTCTACTGGCTCGTCTAATTTGAAGATGATAGAAAAAATAGACTAAATTTAACTCAATTATGAAATATTATATAGTTCTTCTCTTTCTTACGTATTTTACTTCTGGACTATTTGGGCAACAAAAATATAAAATAGATGGGTTTGTGAAGGATAGCATTGATAAACCTATTGCTTTCGCAAATGTTATGATTAAAACGCAAGGTCCCGAAAAAATCATTGCTTTTACAAATACAGACGCTAAGGGGTACTATCATTTAGAAGTATCTCTCACTGATTCATTATCAAATTTCCTTCTTATTCAATCTCTTGGCTTTCAAAAGTATTCTCATCAAATAAGTGTTACGAATACACGTATATTTCGCAATAATGTTATTTTGAAACATCAGAGTCTGTTATTGAATGAGGTTATTGTTAATGCTAAAAGTAATGGTGTCATAGAGAAAAAGGATACAACAGAGTATTTGGTTAAAAAATTTGTTGAAACTCGTCAAGAAAGTGTTGAGGCTATTTTAAAAAAAATGCCTTTTATAGAAGTCAGCGAGAATGGAGATATTAGATTTAAGGGTAAAAAAGTGGAGAAGATTTTAATTGATGGGGACGATTTATTTGATAGTAATTATGCCATCGGAACAAGAAGTTTAAAAGGTAATATTTTAGAGAAAGTTCAGGCAATAGAGCATTATTCAGAGAATAAATTATTAAAAGGGATTGAGAATTCTGATAAAATTGCATTGAATTTAGTTGTTAAAGATGAAAATAAGAAAGGTTTGACAGGATCTGCCGAGGTTTCTTCTGATTTTCAAAAAAGGTATCTTGGGACAGTTAATGGAATTTCTTATATCAAAAAATTCAAAGGATTCTTCGTCGGAAACGTGAATAATGTTGGAAATGACCCTGCAAGTGTTTCAAATTTAGTAAAATCAGAAAATAGCCCCTCAACTACATTTAATAGCAATAATCCTCTGTATATTGAACCCAATACAATCCCCATCTCAAATATCAAAAGCGAGCGAATTATTGATAGTGATTTAAAAATAGGAGCTTTCAATTTTATAAATCATTGGAGTAAAAAATTAGTTTCAAAAGGCTTTTTATATGGATTTAATCAAAGAGGGCTTTCTCAAATGAGTCATCAAGAAAATTATAATCTATTTCAAGATTCTTTTAATATATCTGAGGTTCGAGAGAGTAATCAATTGCTTCAAAACAATACTTTTCAGCATGAATTTTTATTTACTCCTAATGAGAAAGTAATCATTAAACATCTAAGCTTTTTGAGTGTTGCCGCTTCGCAGAATAACTTTCAATCTACTATTTCAAACAAGGAAACATTTTTCATAAAAGAATCATTGCAAAGTCCTACTAAATCAATTGGTCAAATGTTACAATTGACAACACGGTTAAATGAGCGTCAAGCATTTTTAGGAGAAATAAAATATCAGCAGAAGAGATTACAACAGAATTATCAAATCCCATTCAACTTGGCTTTTCAAGAGAAATTGAATGTTAGTAAATCATTTGATAATGTTAATCAATTAGTTGAAAGCCATAACCAAGAGTTATCCTTCTTAACGAGATTGGTTGGAATTAATACTCATGGCAATAAATATAAGGTTGAACTGGGTTATAATACACAAAACCAAACATTGAATACAGGTTTAAATTTAATCGATTCTTCTTTTTCTATTTTAGTCCAAAAGCCTTTTCAAAACCATCAGGACATGACTGAGTCTAATCTTTTTGTAAGTACAGATTTTCATTACCTGATTAACAAGACAGACATATCATTTGACCTTAATGCTTCATTGTTCAAACAAAAATTAGAAGCGGAAAACGGCTTACAATCGCTCAATCAGTTTTTTGTATCACCCAGTATTTTAGTTTCGAGTAAATTTGACCAGTCGAATCTATTGTTTAGTTACAAATATTCACCCAAAAACCCAGCAATAAATAACTTTTATTCAAATTTTATTTTATCTAATTATAGGGGTTTTCAGTTGGGATTAGAAGATTTGACCCGCTGGCAAAATCACCTATTTTTCCTTAATTTTTCTAACTTTAACCTATATAATAATCTCAAATACTCACTTAGTTCTATTGTAACATATCAAGGGAATTCTTTGAGTAGTAACACTCAAATAAGTCAAGCCATTACAACTTCAAAAATTGCATTAGCTAATCAAGGAAGCCTTTTTTATAATTTTTCAGGAAATATAGAAAAATATATCCCAGCACTTTTATTGAACCTAAAAAATAGAATATCTGTGACTAATTCAATTATGCCCAGCCAATTAAATGGAATAAATAGAAATATAACTTCTCAAAATACAACATTACAATTAGAATTACTTTCAGCATTTGATGGATTTTTCAATATTGATTTGAGCCTTCAATATTCTGTTGATAAACTTA
>JAYUOX010000394.1:0-8339 GCA_043760595.1 Cytophagales bacterium | reverse complement strand
GCAGGATGAACTTTCACTTGTCCGTTCACTAATTCAGGCTGATTTCTATCGGCAGAAACGTAAGCTGGACGTAATATTTTTTCAGCAATTTCCTCATTGGCATCCAACACCATATCGAACATATCGGGCGTATAGTCTTGGAAATAAGGGTATTTAGTCAATTCTCCTACATTGAGAACTTCTTTTAACATAAAGTCGAGATTGCGACGTGAATATTGTTGTGCCATTGTTTTGAGTTTTTTATATTAACCCTTTGATTAAAAAATTGTTATGCTTGCATACAATTCTCTGTAAAAATAGTGACAAAAATAATAGTATGCAAGCATAACAATATTATTTTTTAGGCGTAAAAAAACGTTGCTCTTTTGGGGCAACGTTTTTTCGAGTGTTTATCTAAAAATTTCAAAAAATCACAACGGTATTTCATGGGACAGTGTGTTTCTACCAACCATAGAATTATACATAAGAAGGGATAAAACTGCTGATTTATCCCTTTTTATGTATAATTTATTTCAATATTTCCTTACAATCCAACCAACAAATACCGCCCACCTTTCACCGTCATAATATCAAAAACAGAAGAATCTTTTGAAGAAACCAATCTCACTTTTTCCTCCAATTTCAACGTATTAGGCAATTTTAGCTTACAATTTCCACCCAATGCAGAGGTTATTTTTAAACTCGTTACCTTCTTATTTTTCCAAGTAATATCCACTTCAAAACCTCCTTGTGCCTTCAATCCTTTGATTTCGCCCGATGCCCAATCGTCTGGTAGGGCGGGGAGGATGTTCAATAATCCATCGTGGCTTTGGAGTAACATTTCTGCCATGCCCGATGTACCACCAAAGTTTCCATCAATTTGGAAAGGTGGATGAGCACACAATAAATTGGGATATGAACCACCCCCTTTTTCGTAATTTGTCCCTTCCATGCCCGTCAATTTCAAGAGTTCTCGCACGAGCTTATAGGCGTGATTACCGTCGTGGAGTCTTGCCCAAAAGTTGATTTTCCAAGATTTACTCCAACCCGTACCATCGTCTCCACGAAGTTCGAGGGTTTTCTTGGCGGCATTGGCAAATTCGGGTGTTTTCAAAGGTGAAATTTGTCGCCCAGGATGCAAACCAAACAAGTGCGAAGTATGGCGGTGTTTGGGTTCAACGTCTTCCCAATCCTTGAACCATTCTTGCAAATTTCCTTTTTTGCCAATTTGTAAAGGCAATAATTTTGAACGTTTTTCGATTAACTCTTTTCTAAAATCGGCATCAATTCCTAATACTTCGGAGGCTTCGATGGTGTTGGTAAAAACGTCCCAAATGATTGACATATCCATCGTAGTTGCTATCGAAACTGAGCCTTTTTCGCCTTTGTCGGTAATGAACATATTTTCGGGAGAAGTGGCTGGTGCTGTAACTAAATATCCCTTCTCGTCTTGTATGAGCCAATCTTTACAAAAAATCGCTGATTCTTTCATCAAAGGATAGGCTTGTTCTTTGAGATATTTTTTATCTCCCGTATAGGCGTAATGTGTCCATAAATGTTGGCTCAACCACGCTCCACCCATCGTCCAATTTGCCCACATGGGCAAGGTATTTCCCAAATCTCCCACAGGATTTGAAAGCCCCCAGATGTCCGAATTGTGATGTGCTACCCAGCCATTTGCTCCATAAAAATGCTTGGCAGTCTCTCGACCCGTTGCCGCAATATTTTTGATATGGTTGAGCAAAGGCGTGTGTAATTCCGACAAATTACACATCTCCGCCAACCAATAATTCATCTCGGTATTGATATTTATCGTATAATTTGAACTCCACGGCGGGCGAACAGAATTGTTCCAAATTCCCTGTAAATTGGCGGGTAAACCGTCTGGACGAGAACATGAAATCAATAAATATCGTCCAAATTGAAAATATAAACTCTCCAAAGCGGGGTCTTTTGCTCCTTCGGTATATTTCAAAAGTCGTTGGTCGGTAGGTAAATCAATGTTTGGATTTCCGTTCAAATTAAAGCTCATTCGATTGAAAAAATCTTGATAATCAGCGATATGGGTAGTTTTTAAGGCTTCAAAAGTTTTATCTTTACTCAATTTTAAATAATCATTTGCCAATGCTTTTTCATCTTTTCCTTCTGAATCGGGGCATTTGTCGAAGCCGTTAAAACTACTGGCTACGGTCAGAATAAAAACGGCTTCGGAGGCATCCCAAACATGAAATCCAGAAGTATCAATGGTTGACTGTCCATCCGTTGATTGAAGCACAAAACGCCAGTCAAAACGAGTGCCTTTGCAATTGGTTGAATCGGTATAAGTTACGGGGATTCTCTTACCACCAACATAACTTGGCGTTGAAAGAGAAGGCGTTTTTCCACGAGTAACTATTTGATTTTGACCTATTAACGATTTCATAATTGGGTGCTGACTTTTGGTTGATACTCGAAAATCTAAACCTCCTTTTTTGCTGGATGTTAGTCTCATAATCATTGCTTGGGCAGGGGCAGATACAAAAATTTCACGGGTAAATTCAGTATTCCCAACTTTGAAACGAGTGGTAGAAATGGCGTTTTCAATGTTTAAATCACGGTAATAATCCGTAACCTCACCTTTGAATTGTTGATGAAAAACTAAATTGCCCAAAGGCTGATACGCCTCCGAATATAAGCCTTGTAATTGCTTGGTGAGTTTTTCGGCTTTAGCATACTCACCCGCAAAAAGGGCATCTCTGACCTCCTGCAAGTGTTTTGAAGCATCAGGATTAGGATTTCGATTCACGGGTCCGCCCGACCACAGCGTTTGTTCATTGAGTTGGATAGTTTCATAATCTCGTCCACCAAAAATCATTGCCCCGATGCGACCATTCCCAATCGGCAGGGCTTCATTCCAATTTCGAGCGGGTTGTTTATACCAAAGCGTCAATGGTTTTTGAGCCTGAATTTGGTTTGTGAAAAAGGAGATAGTTAGCAGAATTTGAAGGGATTTTTTCATGGAAGTTTTAGATTAAGGAAGACAATATTAAGGAAGCCTTCGCTCAAAGCTAAGGCTTCCTTTTACACATAGTTTATAAATTTCTATTTATTTCCAAATACACAAGTCAAAGGTACAACCACGGGTGAATTATCCGAATTTACTTCCATAATATCCGCCATGAATGCCCACCATTTTTTCATAATCGGAAGGTTTGGAAGGCTGTCAATCGTATGTCCATCAATCCGCCTTTGAACAGCAAAAAGTGTCCCCGTATTTTCATCCAAATAAATGGCATAATCTCGAATCCCAGCCTCATAAAGGGCGGTTGAAAGCTCCTCCCAAATCTCATCGTGGCGTTTTTTGTATTCTTGCTCAAATCCTTCTTTGAGCTTCATCGTGAAGGCTATTTCTTGCATAACTGTTCGTTTAGTAAGATAAGAATGGTAAACGTAAAATCTACTAACGTGTACAAGCAAAGATAAGTATGGTATGATTAAGTTCGTGAAATTTCAAGGATTTCTCAGTACTAAACCAATCATATTCTTACATTTGTAAAACATAAAAACATCAGCCCAAAACCATGAAAAAACTTTTACTTCTGATTGTCTTAATTCTTTCTCAAATTACTGCCTTTGGACAAAATCTAATTCAAGAAAAAGCACAAGCCTATCGCAAAGCCAACGAACACCAATTGTTGCAGGAATTCATGGGTTTATTGTCGATTCCAAATGTGGTTTATGATACGGTGGGCATTCAAAAAACTGCTACCTATATTGCTAAAATGATGGAAAATAATGGCATAAAACCGCAATTTTTAGATGGCAAAACCAAGGGCGTTCCTCCCGCTATTTTTGGAGAAATCAATACACTCAATGCCAAGAAAACGATTATTTTCTATGCTCATTACGATGGTCAGCCCGTCAATCCTAATCAATGGGCGGAGGGAATAAAACCTTTTGAAGCCGTGTTTTTGAATGCTTCTTTGGAGAAAAATGGGAAGATTATTCCTTTTCCAAAACCAACTGAATCCATCAATCCAGAATGGCGAATTTATGGCAGAAGTGCCTCAGATGATAAAGCAGGCGTGTTTGCGATACTTACGGCGTATAAAGTTTTACAAAAAACGGGCATGACTCCTTCCATCAATTTCAAATTTTTCTTTGAAGGTGAAGAAGAAGCGGGGTCAACCCATTTGGCGGAAATTTTGGAAAAACATCAAGAAAAACTAAAATCAGATTTGTGGATAATTTGTGATGGACCCGTGCATCAATCGGGCATAAAGCAAGTGGTTTTTGGGGTTCGTGGCGATGTAAATATGGAAGTAAAAGTGTTTGCTTCAAAACGCCCTCTGCACAGCGGACACTACGGCAATTGGGCTCCCAATCCTGGGATGTTATTATCCAAATTATTGGCTTCGATGAAGGATGATAACGGGCGAGTTTTGGTGAAAGGTTTTTACGATGATGTAACGCCGCTGACAGAATCTGAGAAGATTGCCTTGAAAAATATCCCGCCCGTTGAAGACCAAATGCGAGAAGAATTGGGCTTCGTTCGGGCAGAAGGCGGTGGGCAATCTTTGGCAGAATTAATCAGTCAGCCGTCCTTGAATGTGAGTGGATTGTTGAGTGCCAACGTAGGTAAAATGGCAGCAAATGTGATTCCAACCTCCGCCACCGCAGCCTTAGATTTACGTTTAGTTTTGGGTAATGATGCCCAGCGACAAGTGCAAAAAGTGATCGAGCATATTCGTTCGCAAGGGTTTTATGTATCTCAGAATGAGAGCATTACCGACGAAGAGCGTTTGAAATATCCCTTCATTGCCCGAGTAATTGCAAAGGAAGGTTACAACGCCCAACGCACTCGCATGGATTTACCGATTGCTCAAAATGTGATAAAAGCCGTGCAATCAACCATGAAAGAAAAAATCGTTTTGATGCCAAGCATGGGCGGAAGTTTACCGCTTTATGTATTTGATAAAATTCTTAAAACATCAACTATCACCGTGCCAATTGCCAATCACGATAACAATCAACACGCTGAAAATGAGAACATTAGAATCAAAAATCTCTGGGATGGCATCGAAACCTACGTGGCGTTGATGATGATGGAGTAATATTCTTTTTGAAATACAGTTAAGATTTCGTTAATTTAAGTTTGTAAAATAAACCACCTCAAATTATGTCAAAAAAACATCTAACCGACAACATCGACTGGAAAACCGTTCTGGATTTCAAAAATCTACTTCAAACTATCTCAGGAACTGCCTTGGCAACTTTGGCAATGAAGGGATTCATGCTTCCCAACCATTTTATGGATGGCGGCGTTACGGGTATATCCATCCTCCTGCACGAAGTTTTCAAAATCAATATTGGTTTCGTCTTTGTTTTTTTTAACGCCATATTTATTTATGTTGGCTACAAAAAAATTGGTAAAACCTTCGCTATTCAGACAATAATTACGGTTGTTTTATTCTCGCTGGGGCTAATTTTTGTCCATATTGCCCCCATCACTACTGATAAATTACTTATTGCCATTTTTGGCGGAATTTTGATTGGAATGGGTGGCGGATTGGTCATTAGAGGGGGTGCCGTTTTGGATGGATTTGAAGTGATTGCCGTCTTTACCCAACGCAAAACGGGGCTTTCAAACAGCGAAATCACGACCTTGTTTAATGTTATAATCTTTGGAGTTGCTGCCTTTCAGTTTGGCATCGAAACCGCCATGTATTCCATCATTACTTATTTTACCGCCACCCGTGCGACGGATTATGTAGTGGATGGAATCGAAGAATTTACCGCCGTCAATATTATCTCTTCAAAGCCCGAAGAAATCAAAAGTTTTTTGGTAAATGAATTAGGTAAAGGCATCACCGTTTATAAAGGCGAGAAAGGCTATTTGCCCAATAGTTACGACATCAAAACGGATACTGATATTATCGTAACCATTGTTACTCGTCTGGAAATCAAGAAGATACATGATGCTGTAATTAATATTGACGATAAGGCATTTGTCTATGTCCACATCATCAAAGAAGCAACTGGGGGGATTTTGAAGGAGAAATCTCATAAGAAGTAAGGAATATTTTACCTCATAAACTCACAAAATATGAACATAGATTACGGAGATATTGCGATGGCAGTCGGTATTACGGCAGCAACAATTCGTATTATTACACGATTCTTAGAAACCGAAAAATACCTTCCTGAATTATACAAATACATCAAATTTGCTTGGTTAGGAATGTTGATTTTGTTGGTGGTTTTGGAGTCTTCGGGAGTAGATTTTTTTACTCGTTATTATCTCAGAATCCTCTCTTTGATAGTCATTTATCTTATCTATAAATCCAAAGGGACTTCTCAAAACGTTCGTGGGGTTACTTTAACCGTTTTGCCGTTAATCATTACCATATTTTTTGGTGATATTTTTAAACTTATTGTTCCAAAATTCTATGGAAATAATTACGATTTCTTCAAAAATATCAAAAATTTTGCTTTGATGTGGTTGATTGGATTTGGTATTTACGTTAAAAGACAATACAAGAGAGAAAAGGTAATTAGACAAAAAGAGGATTTTGAAAGGCAAATTTTGGAAGATAAAAAGAACAGTCTCGAAGCCCAAGTAGCAGAACGAACTGCCGAAATAACTCAACAAAAAGAAGCTCTTGAAAAAACCGTTTTAGAATTAAAAACTACGCAAACGCAACTAATTCACGCCGAGAAAATGGCATCTTTGGGCGAACTCACTGCTGGCATTGCCCACGAGATTCAGAATCCGTTGAACTTTGTCAATAATTTCTCAGAAATGAGCGTTGAACTCGCCCAGGAACTCACCGAGGAGTTGGATAAAGAGTTGATTGATAAGGACTTAGTAAAAGAATTGATGGGGGATTTAATTCAAAATCAAGAAAAAATTACGCACCACGGCAAGCGAGCGAGTTCAATCGTGAAAGGAATGCTGGAACACTCACGGACGAGTTCGGGCGTGAAAGAATTGACGGATATAAATGCTCTTGCGGATGAATATTTGAGATTATCCTATCATGGATTAAGGGCAAAAGACAAAACTTTCAATGCCGATTTTAAGACTGATTTTGAGGAGAATCTACCTAAAATTGAAGTCGTTTCACAAGACTTTGGGCGGGTTTTGTTGAATTTAATAAACAATGCTTTTTATGCAGTAGGAAAGAGGGAGAAAGAAATTAAGGAGACAGGAGACAGTTTTAAACCGATTGTAATTATTCGTACGCAAAATATTGATAATCAAATAGTTATAAAAATTTCTGACAACGGAACAGGAATGATAGAAGCCGTGAAAACCAAAATTTTTCAACCATTTTTTACAACAAAACCCACGGGTGAAGGCACAGGTTTGGGACTTTCGTTGGCTTATGATATTGTCACAAAAGGGCATGGCGGCACGATTGACGTAACGAGTGTGGAAGGGGAAGGAACAGAGTTCATTATTAAATTGCCAATCTCCTGATAGATAAAACGCCAAAAATAATCTATATTTACCTAAAAAATAAGTAAAAATGACAGTTGCTTTAAGGAAAATAGAAACCTTACTAAGTCAGATTTCTCCCAAAGAAAAAGGGTTAGTTCCTCAATGGGTAATCAGTGATTTAGGGGGTAATTTTATCGGTATCGACAAAACATTAGGTGTTTGTGGTGGAGAAGCACGTATTGCCCGAACCCGAATCCCTGTTTGGTTGCTTGTCAGACAACAACAATTAGGGATTTCGGAGCATGAAATTCTGTCAGATTATCCTTCATTGAGGGCAGAAGATTTATACAATGCTTGGAATTATTACCGTCTTCACAAAAAAGAAATCTATCAACTTATTAAAGAAAACGAAGAAGCCTAACATGGCAAGATTATACACAAATGAAAACTTCCGAAAGAGTATCGTTGAAATTCTGAGAGAACTGGGACATGATGTTTTGACCTCTTTTGAAGCTAAAAACGCTAATTTGAGTATTTCAGACGAAGAGGTTTTAGATTTTGCCCATAAAAATAACAGAATAGTTCTGACCTTTAACCGCAAAGATTTTATTCAACTCCATCATCAAAATCCAGTCCATTCAGGTATAATCATTTGTACCGAAGACAAAGATAGTGTGAGTCTCGCTCAAAGAATTCACGATAAAATTTTGTTATTGGACGGTAATACTGATAATCAGTTAATTCGTGTAAATCGCCCAAATGTGTCTTGATAGTAAAGCTCCTTATCCCATTACCTATCCCAAAACAATTAACCCATGAAATTATTACAACTCATTTGCCTTTGTTTAATCGCCAATTTTGCTTTTGGGCAAACCAAACTTTCTCCCGAAGCCAAAAAAAAATTGAAGGCTCAACGAATTTATGCTGCCAAGTATAA
>JAYUOX010000393.1:0-8363 GCA_043760595.1 Cytophagales bacterium | reverse complement strand
CAGTCATTTCCCGATAATCTTTTCGGATAGACTGTGCGTTGCTTCCATTAGTAAACCATACCAACAAAAGCCAAAAGAGTAATATTCTTTTCATCTTTTTGCTCTTGGGCTGTTGGTTTTTAGGGTTTCTAATTTGCGTAAACGCTTGTCTTGGTTAATCACGTATAGGGTCAGTTCTTCGATTTTTTGTAATAATTTCGAACTGATTTCCGAAACGTCCAAACCGTCTCTTACAACCTCCGTAGCGGATGGAATGGATGGTAAATGTTTTTGTTCTTTCACAAATTTCTCTACTTCTGAGAGTTTTGGTAGTTTGTAATTATCCTCAAAAACAAAGTCAGACCAGTTTCCAGAACCTGCTACACCCACTTTCAGTTTTTCAGTCAAAATGCCTGTTTTGACGTACAGAGCGTAGTTTCCTGCAAAATTAGGAGTACAATCTCCTCCGCCTATCCAAACTTTTCCTGTGCAACGCTTTATATCTCCATTACCCGCATCGTTCCAAGGGCTTGTTGTAGATGGAGGATTTGGAGGATCTACTGGTCCACCACCACCACAAGCAGAAGTAGCCCCCGTACAGGCTTTATAAGTCGGAGAACCACTCAGATTGCTATTGTTTGAAGCAAACTGTACTCTAATTTCTCTGTTATTTCCATTTGAATAGCATTGGTCTAAAAATAGTTATAACCTACATTTCGTGTACCAACTCCCCCAAACGCATCTAAAACGTCTTGCCTTTCAGAATTGCTGGTAGTTATGGTTGCTACTAAAGCACCATCCACATATACTTTTAAAGGCTCAAATTGCCCCGATCCTGACCGAGACCAGCCAAATAGTTTTATCCTATTTTCCCTCACAGGCAGTACCATCCAGAAAGCCTACCTGAGAAAATCCATTTGAAAAAATGGACATAAATAAGCACAATATTACTAACTTTTTCATTGATTTTAAGTTTAAATTGTTTGAAAATTCATTTTGTGTTGTCTTAAATAAAATCTGATGCACCAAAATTTGTGACACTACAAATATGACAGATTCAAACAAGGTTTTTTGTCAACGAAAAGTTAGATTCTTTGTATAACCTTAGTTAGATTTTTTGGGAGAAATCAATTCGATTTGCTCTGTATAGCCAAGTACGCTATTTTTTGGGTTTCGGGTAAATCTAAACTGACCTTAATTCGTTGTTTATAAGTTTTAACCGTCCCTTCTGAGATAAAGAGTTGTTCTGATGTTTGCCTTTCGGACATACCCTGAGCGAGACAATCCCAAACTTCTCGTTCACGAGGCGTTAAAAGGTCTAAATTATATCGTTGATTTTGCTTCTTCTGATGATGTTTAATACCTTTTACATATTTTTCCAAACAAGTAGATACGTACATTCTCCCTGAGAATACTTCCTTGAAACAATTTTCTAATTCTTGGATTCCACAACCTTTGTGAATAAACCCTATGACATGAGGATTGGCTGAATCCAAGAAAACATGGATATATTCAGATTTGAACTGGCTTGCATAAATAATTAGTCTGGTCGAGTTACTATACTCGTTTAACTGCTCAATGAATTTTACTAAATCAAAATCGGGTAATTCTGAATCAATAAAAACATAATCAGGCATGAGGTCTCGGATTTTACTATCAAAATAAATCCCGTTTTCAATCGTTGCGGAGGAATAAAAGTTACAATCAAATTGCCACTCAGAGAGTATTTCGGCAAACATTATATCAGGCATGGCAAATACTACGGATGGCACAGGCTTATGATTCCCTTGTGCAAGAGAAGATGGAAAAATATTCATGGGAAAGTTTAAGGTTTATAGGTGAAATGAGGTAATTGAAAATAATGGAACGAATTTAGCACTTTGGCACAGTGCTTGTGGGGGGGGGGATTTTTAGTGAATTCATGGTTGTAAAATTTAAGGTTATAAAAAGAGATTTATCAAAATCTACCCCTGAAATATGGCGGTATTAGAACTGAGCTAAATTATTAGAACTGAGCTAAATATTGATTTTATAAAGGAACAATACTATTTCGATATTTACAATAGGGGTCAGGTATTTTACTTAAACTCTCCGATGTAGAAACATCGGATTACAGTTTCTTTTTCTTCCGACTCTTATACAACCTCGGATTCGATTGAAATTCTTTTGCTTCCAATTCCTTTTTGTCTTCTTCCTCCCGTGTCTTAAAAAGATAATCATCGTCATCCATAATCGGTGATTCTTTTAAGGCTTTCCAATCAAATTTTTCCAGTAGGGCGTATAGGGCAAAAACCGTTTAAAGTATCTATCTCAATACTTGATTTTCATAACTGCTTAATGCTCAAATCTTTCTCTATTCAATTTTGATTTTTAAATCAATCTCCGTACCTTTGCAGTCCAATTTTTAAAATCAAATATATCATAATGGAATTACGTAATTATGAAACGGTATTCATCTTAACTCCCATTTTGTCTGAACAGCAGACAAAGGATGCCGTTGACAAGTTTAAAAAAATCCTAACGGATAACAATGCCGAAATCGTAAACGAAGACGCATGGGGAATACGTAAGCTGGCGTATCCTATTCAAAATAAACACACAGGTTATTATTACATCATCGAATTCAAAGCAGAAGGCACGTTAATCGCCAAATTGGAACTTGAATACAAGCGTGACGAAAAAGTAATCCGTTTCTTAACAACTGTACTCGACAAGCATTCAATTGCTTACAACGAGAAAAAACAAAAAGGTTTAATCGGGAAAAAACCAGCCGAAGCTGCCAAAGCAGAGTAAGAACATTTTAATTAAACTTAGAAATCATGACATTAGTAAACGAACCAATTGACAAAAGCGTAATCCGCAAAAAATATTGCCGTTTCAGGAAATCAGGCATCAAGTACATTGACTACAAAAACCCAGATTTCTTATTGAAATTAGTGAATGAACAAGGAAAAATTCTTCCACGTCGTTTGACGGGTACTTCGTTGAAATTCCAACGTAAAGTAGCAACTTCTATCAAACGTGCAAGACACTTGGCTTTGATGCCGTATGTGGCTGACGGCTTGAAGTAGTTATTAGAAATTAGTTAATAGTTATTGGGTAGAAGAATTTTTATTCAGAAACCTTAAAAATTATATAAAAACAATGGATATCATCTTAAAGACTGACATCGTAGGTCTCGGTTATAAAAATGACGTAGTTGGCGTAAAACCAGGGTATGGTCGCAACTACTTGATTCCACAAGGTTTCGCTACAATGGCGACGGAATCAAACAAGAAAATTCTTGCTGAAAATATCAAGCAAGTTGCTCACAAAGCTGAAAAAGTAAAAATGGATGCTACGGCATTGGCAGAATCAATCGGCGATATTACGCTTAATATTCCTGCAAAAGTGGGTGAAAGCGGAAAAATCTTCGGACGTGTAACAACTATCCAAATTTCAGAAGTTTTGAAAGAAAAAGGCTTTGAGGTGGACAGAAAGAAAATTGCATTAGATTCAGAAGTTAAGTTTGTGGGAGAGTACACTGCAACACTTGATTTGCACAAAGAAGTGAAGCACAAAGTGAAATTCAACGTGGTAGCTGACTAATATCGTCCGTCAAAATGAATTCAGTTTAATTATTAAATATCGTTGATTATCAATACTTTAATGATTAAATACTTCGTTTTTTGACCGTTTGATAGATTTAAGATAAAAATACGAAAGGCATCTCAGTTTTCTGAGGTGCTTTTCGTATTTTTGTAGGGTTTTTCTAAGTTTAGGCTTAGTTTTTGTAAAAATCAAAGCAACGTTTTATCTCGTAAATCCGTCTATCTTTTTAGTACGTAAATACTTACAACCACCCATAAATATTGTGGATATGCTCAAAAAAATATTATTACTATTTTTACTAATAGGTACATCTAATCTTATACATAGTCAAATAACAATTTCATCCCCCGTGGTTCGTCAGATTTTTCAACGTGACCTCAAAAATCAAGCTCTCGTTACTATCACGGGTAGCTACTCGTTACCAATGGACACGATTCAGGTACGTCTTACGCCCGTGAAAGTGGGTCAGGGAACGGCGGTGGATTGGACTGTAATAAAATCATCTCCTTTGGGCGGGCTTTTTAAGGGAAACGTCTCAGTAAAAGGTGGTTGGTACACAATGGAAGTCAGAGGGCTTTTGAATGGGCAAATCGTTGGAAATATCTCCAAACTTGACCGTGTGGGAGTGGGTGAGGTATTTGTCCTTGCAGGACAGTCAAATGCTGGAGGAAGTGGTCTTTTAGAAACCAATGAAACAGCCGCCGCCGATGACAGAGTAAACTGTGCAAATTTTATCAGCCCTGGAACATATTATCCAAATTTTCCTTTTTTTCACGCAGAAATCTCTCAATTTTCAATTGTAGAGTTTTCTCAACTAAAAAAGACCTCTGCCATTGGACCCACTGGTCTTGGACCTTATTATTGGGGAAAAGTAGGTGATGCTTTATCGGCAAAACTCAATGTCCCTATCATGTTTTTTAATACTGGATGGGCGGGTGCATCTGTGAGGGTGTGGCGTGAAAGTGCCGAAAATCCAACCATTGGCGTTCTGAGCGATTTTCAGTTTGATTCTAATAATACAAATCGCTACCAAGTTGGTTATCCGTATGCAAACCTGAATGCAGTATTACGTTATTATGGAATAAACATGGGAGTACGTGCAGTACTTTGGATGGAAGGAGAAACTCAAAATCTTCTGAACCTTAGTGCCGCCAGAAATAATAAACCTTTACCCGTTACCTTAACCAATTACTTAGATAATTTACAACGTCTTGTAAAAAAAACCAGACAAGATTTGGGTAATAATAAGTTAGCTTGGGTAGTAGCAAGAACATCTTATTCGGGGGATTTGGACTGTAAAAATCCCAATACACCCCCTCCTTCTCCTTCACCCATCATCGTGAATGCTCAAAATCAGGCTATTGCAGATCCTTCGCTTGCTCCTATGTTTCCTGGTCCTTTCACTGATAACATCCAAGTAACACAACTCCGAGAGCGAGACCAATGTGTACACTTCACGGGAGCAGGGCTTAATGATGCAGCAACAGCATGGGTAAAATCTTTAACGGAAGATAATAAAAACTTTTTTGAAACCGTAGAACCGATTATGGCAGATACAATCCCGAGTGTTTCGTTGGATTGTATTTCTTCGGGCGTACTAAAATTAAGTCTTCCTGATGGGTATTCTTCTTATGAATGGGTCAATACGGACAATTCAGCGGTTGTCGGTAAAACCAAAAGTATAAATGTGGGGACGGGTAGTTATACTGCCCGAGTAACTCGTAGTAACGGTAATTTGATTCAAGTTCCCAAATTTTCTGTAAAAGCCAATACCCCTCCGCAAGCTCCAACGGTTACGGCTTCAAGCGATGTAAATTTTTGCTTGGGAACGAGTGTAACTTTAAAAAGTACCACTCAAGCAGAGAGTCCCATTTATCAATGGACGAGTATGCCTGTTATCAGTAATTTGCCAAGTACCAAAGACATTGCCGCCTCACGTGAGGGAACGTATAAATTGAGAGTCATTGATAAAAATGCTTGTGCATCGCCTTATTCAACGGAAATACAACTAACGGCAAAACCACGTCCCGAAAAACCTTTCATTTCCACGTCAGGAAGTACAGAGTTTTGTGAGGGACAGTCAATCGTATTGACTTCATCAAACGTTGGGGCTTCGAGCTATCTGTGGAGTACAGGGGATAATATTCAGACAATTACCGTAAAAAAAGGCGGTTCGTATTCTGTACAATCTCGTGGAGCAAATGGTTGTTTATCTTTGAGTTCTACTGATAATATTTCTGTGGTTGTAAATCCATTACCCCCTTCGCCACAAATTAGAGCATTGGCAGATACCGTTTTTTGTGATGGCGGAAGTGTTGAATTAGTTTTAAATAAAAACGATAATAGCACAAAATTTGGATGGAATAGAAACAATAATGTTAATAATACTGACAATAATGCGACTATCAAAATATCTGGCACAGAGTTGGTAAGAGGATTTGTGATAGATAACAAAAATTGTAACTCACTATTATCCAATGCGATTCAAGTAGTCAAGAAGGATAATCCGAAGGTTATTTCTATTTTCCAGAAAGGAACATACACTTTGGCGGCTCGTTCAGAAAAACCTGCGGATGAATATACGTGGAAGTTTGATAATAAAGCCTTGGCAGTGTCTCCAAAAGATACTGTAATTAGAGCCTCTGATGTAGGTAAATATTCTGTTATCGGAAAAAATGTCTATAAAGTTCGTTCAACTACGACTCCGCTTACGTGTATTTCTACTGAGAGTTCTTACGATTTAATCACGTATGATGACAAGGGTTTGTCTATTTATCCAAATCCATCAAACGGAATTTTTACCTTAGAAAGTCGTTATGGTTTAGAAAAAGTAACGATTACGGTTTATAGTATCACAGGGCAATTATTGTACGAAGAAAAATTGGAGACCCTAAATTCTCAGAGAACCATAGATTTATCGGCTTTACCTGAGGCAATCTATGTTTTACGATTGGATGCGACTAATTTTAAAATATCAAAACTTATTTCTGTCGTAAGATAGATAAGTAGTTGTTCGTATTGTGATGTGTCCAACGCTTCGATTCAACATTTGGAGCTTAATTGGCTGAAGATCAACAATTTACAATAAAATATAACATCGTTTATTTACATCCGACTAAGTATTGATTGGTGATTGGTACTTTAAACAACTAATTATCAACTGATTAAATAAAATAAAAACATCGTTTAAATTTTTGGGTTTACTGTGATTTATACGGGACTGTCATCCCGACGAGGAAGGGAACTATTACTTTAACCCTTCAATTCTAATTTTTGAGAAAATTTGATAGTTCCCTCCTTCGTCGGGATGACAAGTCCCGTGTAAATTGTAGTATAGTCAATTAGTATAAATTGTTTAACTCATTTTTTCTAAAATACCCCCCTAAACCCTTACACCTTCTGAAAACTCCGCTTAACCACGCTCCACAAGCCAATATAACTCATAAAGTACAAAAATAAATTTGCATGACAGCGTTTAAGAAGACATTACTCATCTCTTTTTTTATTTGTTTTAATCATTTAGTTTTCAGTCAAATAAAACTCACATCACCCCAAAATCGTGCGGTGTATCAGCGTAATGGTATTGGTTTTTCAGCCGTTACGGTTGCGGGTTCTTATCAACAACAAGTTGATAAAATTGAAGCTCGCTTAATACCCGTACAGGCAGGTCAAGGTGCAGATACTGATTATACAGATTGGAGAACTATCAAAAATCTTCCCCTGAATGGTAATTTTAGTGCTGTATTATCAGTCCGTCAGGGTTGGTATATACTACAAGTACGAGGAAGTCTAAATGGCGTTATCGTTGGCGATGTTGTACAAATAGACAGAGTAGGTGTAGGGGAAGTATTCATCATTGCGGGACAGTCGAACGCAGAGGGGGTAAATCAAGGTGGAGGAAATTTTAATCCCCCACTTTCGGGAGTAGTGGGTGCTGAAAGTGACCGAGTAAACTGTTTATCTCAATACAACGATTTGACATCGGGTGGAGTAGATTATGTTACTTTTTTACCCTTTTCCCAACTTTCAGCTACCGCAAAAATTGCTCCCAGAGGCAAAAATGCCTGGTGTTGGGGAAGGCTCGGAGACCTGTTAGTAAGCCGCCTGAATGTTCCTGTTTTATTCTTTAATGTAGCCTTTGATGGAACTACGAGTACTGCTTGGGCTGAAACGGCGAAGGGCAATTTTACCCCAAATCCTTACATTGGTGGCGTTTATGCCAATAAATTGCCCTACCAAAATATGTCGGATGTACTAAAATATTTTGTGCCTCGGACTGGAGTAAGGGCTATATTATGGTGTCAGGGAGAATCAGATAATTTTGTATCGAGTCCTTTCAATAAAGCCCGAGATGAACAAACCTATAAATCAAATATACAAGCAGTCATCAACCAGACTCGTGCCGAAACGGGTAAAGATATTCCGTGGATTATTTCTCTCACATCTTATATCTCAGGGACGGTGGACAGTAGAATCATCAGAGCCCAACAGGCTGTCATCAGAGAAACTCCGAATGTCGTTCAGGGACCCAATACAGACCTTATCCAACCCACTGGAAGAGATTTAAACGTTCACATTAGTACAGCCCTACCCCAATTAGCCGAAGCATGGAGTAATTCTTTGACGGATGCTTTTTTCCAAAATGCCAACAATTTCATTCCTACCGAAATACAATCCATAAACTACACCTGTCTTGACAATCAAGTAGAAGTAACTCTGCCCGATGGTGATAAATTTGGAAATCGATTCGTAAGCTATGAATGGTCAAATAATGCCTTGTTTTTTGATAGTGG
>JAYUOX010000392.1:0-8363 GCA_043760595.1 Cytophagales bacterium | reverse complement strand
CTTTATATTCAAAATCATACCCCTGGAATAAGGATTCCTCTTTTTGCATTAGCTATTTTTAATTTTTTTAATGTTGCTTTAAATTCAGGCGTTTGGGCATAAGCCTCAGCCTCTCTTTGGGATTTCGCTTTTTCCTCCTTCCAACGTTTAATAAATCTATCAACATTGGCTTGTCTTTCTTCGGGAGTCAATATTTTTCTTTCTAATGTTTCCATAATTTTAAAAGATTTGTTGCTCAAAAGTAATGGTTTTGTTTGATAAATGTTTCCATATTAGCGGAATGCTTGTTTCGGGCTAATTTGAGACATTAAACACAAGATACACATACAATAAAATAGCTGGTAAAATTACGATAATTAGAAATTTTGAATAATCTTTTCTGTTTAAACCTCTTGTAAAAATGACATGAATTAGAGTTACCGCAAAATAAACTAAAATGATTAATCCATGTAAAATAATTGCTCCTAATCCAGAATTACAAGGATATGGCTGATTATTTGCTCTTTCGTGAGAGTCGAAAAATGCCCCATATACAAAATATAACCACCACGCCAAATACAAAAAAATTAACAGTGAAGCGTTGGTATTTCTTCTAAATAGATTCATTTTGTGTTGATGCTGTATCATCCCTCGCTCTTATCTTGCGAGTAAAGATGACTACTGAAATTTAAAAGGAAAATCCAAAACCTCGTCCATTAATTCCACCTTTGTATGTTTTAATTGAATTAAGGTTTGATAAAATTTTTGGTCGTCAGGCGATTGTACATCAAGTGTGAGTATGCTTGTGTAAGGGAAAAGGTATTGATTCAAAGTTGTAAAATCTTCAAAATCCAAAGTCATTTTTCGCTTCGTGGGCAATTCATCTTCAAGCATTACTTTTTTTAATTTTCTGTCAATCTCTCCAACATAATTATCAATCGTAACACGCCCTTCTTTCTGTTTCAAGAGAAAAAAGCCTTTGTCTTTCGATAACTTATATTTTTTCTTAATTGGCTGATTACCAATAATCGCTGATTGAATAATATTGAAATTTAGATTAAAATTATATTCTTGACTCAATTCCGAAAAACTATATTTATGATATTCTTTCTTAAATGTTTTCTTATTTACGGCTGATATAAAGGCGGAATCTTTTGTTATCAATGCTCTTGCTACTTCTCCAAACACTCCATAAGTAATTGATAACCAGATGATACTATCTTTTTTAATTCTAATACTTGCTCCTACGTTCTCAGTTTTACCATCTTGAACGATTGCTATTTTAGACTTCGCCTTCAAATACCTAAAATCAATCTCATCAATTTTCACCTTATCTTCTTCATTTTCAACCACTTTCACAGGATTATTTGGATTCGGGATTTTGATAGTATCTTTTTGAATAACGGGGGGCGTGAAAACAGTCGTATTGACCGAATCTTTTTCAGAAGTATTGGCAGTTGTATTGATTTGCTGGCGTTTGCAAGAAGCAAAAAACAACGTGTATGCAAGAAGGAATATGAGCGATTTATTCATTTTTTAGGGGTTGGTTATGGCTTTTGGCTGTCAGCTTTTGGCAATTAGCTGTTAAAATCGAATATCATTCAATCAACTTCATTTCAGCGATTTTCTTATCAATCAAGGTACTGGTTTTACCCACTGATTTGGCTTTTTTCCATTGTTCGAGGGCTTTTTGGGTTTCGCCCAATTGGAAAAGTACATCTCCAAAATGCTCAATGATTACACCACTTTTTTCTTTTTTCTGGTCGTTCAATTCAACCGCTTTTTCCAATAATGGCTTGGCTTTTTTATAGTCTTTCATCACGTACAATACCCATGCGTAAGTGTCCAAATACGTGGCATCGTCTGGATGTTTTTCTACTAATAATGCTGCCAATTGAGCGGCACGGTCTAATTTTTCTTTTCTCAACGACAGGAAATAACTGTAATTATTCAACACGTAGTCATTGGCTGGATTTTCCTTCAAAGCAGCTTCGTAAGCATCATCAGACTTCTCGTGTTTGTTCAAACTGTTGTAAGTATCACCCAAAAGAGCGTAAATATGTTGGGTCAAATCAGAGCCTTCGGGGGCAAGTCTTCGGGCTTCTTCCAAAGACTCCACGGCTTTGCTGTGATTACGTTTTTGATAATATGCCGAGCCATTATAATACCAAAACCCCGCCTGATTCGGAAATACCTCAATCGCCTCTTCGCTATGCACGATGGCACTGTCCACCTGACGTAATTTAAAATCCATGCTGATAATATTTCCCCACACATCATGCACTGATTTGTCTAATCTCGCAGCTATTACGTACTCATCTCTCGCTCCTTTATCGTCTCCTTTCTGTAACAATAAATCTCCGTAAATGGCATGAGATTTTGGGTCGTTTGGATTTTGTTTTACTAAGGATTTTACCAAATTAAAGGCAGTTTCTCTTGATTTATCGTCCTTTACCATGCCCATATAACCCATCAAGATTCGGGCTTTGGTAGTTGCATCAAGGTTATTATCAGCAAATGCCAATTCCAATTCTCGATTACATTTTTCCATATCGCCTTTCTCTTGATACAACTGAGCCAACATCACATGAGCCTGGGCATTGTTGGGATTCATTTTTAGTATTTTTTCAAGATACGGAATCGCCTTGTCGCTTTGTTTATTCGACATCAACAACTCCGCTTGATCAATACTAAAATCAATCTCTTCGGGGTCAGAACTTACCAATTTTTCACCTTCTTTTACGGCATCATCCACCTTACCCATTTTCATCAAAACCATTTGTTTCTGACGAGTAACTTCTTCGTTCACACCCATTAAACGCTCCGCACGATCATACGATTTTAGGGCATCATCGTACTGATTATCAAAGATATAGACCGCCGCTTGTTCGATGTGGTACTCGGCTTTGGTAGGATTTTGGGAAATAAGATTTTGATATACTCGGGCAGCTTCTTCGTACTTGCGTCGGCGCACATACAGGTCAGCGAGGAGTTCGTTATACGTAGCATTTTCGGGGTCTTGTTGGACGGCTTTCTCGGCAAAAATAACCGCTTTTTCTTCGTCTTTTAATTTTTGATAATTATTGGATAAAGCATAGAAGATTCCACCATTATTTGGCGTGATTTCGAGGGCTTTTTGATAGGATGGAATCGCCTTTTCGTAGTCTTCCATCATATAAAACTTCATACCTTCCGTAAAGTGGGATTCAGCCTCTTGTAGTTCCGAGATAGTGGGTTCTCCTTTTTTCTTGGGTTCTTTCTTTTGAGAAAAAGATAAATTACTGATTATCAAAATGATAGCCAGAATTAAGAAGGTATTTTTTAATCTAAATGTCATCAGTATTTGGTAGAGACTCATAAGATAAAATCGTTTTTGAAAATTATGGAATCTACTACAGGACATAATTTTACGCAATTTAATAAAAATACCGCTAATTGATTGTATTACAGGATTTACGGGTAAAATAAATCATACCTGTTTCACCCCATCCTAAATCCTTCCCCTTGAAGGGAAGGACTTTCCCAACGAGTGTTTAAAGTCCTTCCCTTCAAGGGGAAGGATTTAGGATGGGGTATTTTATTTTCAGAAAAATTAAGGATTTACAGGTGAAATAAATACAAAATTTGTACCATCGTACTAACGAAAAAAATGGTTTATTGTTATGAACATCCAATTTTGAGAATTTCCTTGGAATAGGACTGAAAACAAGAGTATTTTTGTGGACAGTTTACTCTAATCAATTACAATTTATCATTAAAAAATCATGCAAGAAATCAATCAAATCATGCTTCAATCAGCCGAAGCATTCAAAAAATATTGTAAATTTTCTGGACAACAAAAAGCCGTTTTTTTGAGAGTAATTGCCGAAGAAATCGAAGCCTTGGGAATGGATTTAGTGCATACAGCCATGCAAGAAGCCAATCTGCCCGAAGCAAGACTAATAAGCGAGCGTGGACGTACAACTTCTCATCTCAAAATGTTTGCAGACCTTTTGGAAGAAGGCTCGTGGGTGGATGCTCGCATAGATACCTCAAAACCTGACCGTCAGCCGTTACCCAAAATGGATTTACGCAAAATGTTAATTCCAATTGGTCCAGTGGTGGTTTTTGGGGCGAGTAATTTCCCTTTTGCCTTCTCAACAGCGGGCGGAGACACGGCTTCTGCCTTGGCTTCGGGTTGTTCTGTGGTGGTAAAAGGTCATCCTGGTCATGCCAAAACTTCGGCGATGGTCGCAGGGGCAATTGAGCGTGCCGCCGAGCGTACAAATATGCCCAAAGGCGTATTCGCCCACGTGGACGGAGGTGATGGATTTGAAGTTGGAAAGGCGTTGGTAATGCACCCACAGACAAAATCAGTATCGTTTACAGGTTCGTTTGGTGGAGGGAAAGCCCTTTTTGACGTGGCAAATCAGCGTCCAGAGCCAATTCCTGTTTTTTCGGAAATGGGCAGTATCAACCCTGTAATTTTGATGCCCGAAAAGATGAGTCAAGATGCTGAAAATGTGGCACTTACCTACGCAGGGTCAATCACGGTGGGTGTTGGGCAGTTCTGTACAAACCCTGGATTAATTATTGGAATTGAAGGAACTGACCTCGAAAAATTCTTGGATGTATTGTCGGATGCAGTTGAAAAAATTGCCCCTGGAACGATGCTGAATCCTGGAATTTTTAAAAATTATGATGTAAAAAGAGCAGTTGCTTTGGCACAGGACGGGGTCATTACAGAATCTGTTTCAAAGATTGATAAAACCGCCGAAACTCAAGGAATACCCACGGTAGCCTCAGTTAGTGGGGATATTTTCTTAAATAATCCAACGTTACACCAAGAGGTTTTTGGACCGTTCTCGTTGGTGGTAAAATGTAGAAATATGAGTCAGTTGACAGAGGTTTTAGGACATTTGGAAGGACAATTGACGGCAACATTGATGGCTACTGAGAATGATTTGAAAGCCAACGAAGAAATCGTGGATGCCCTCAGAAATATATCAGGGCGATTGAATTTTAACAATGTACCAACGGGCGTAGAAGTTTGTTATGGCTTACAACACGGCGGACCATTTCCTTCGACAACGGACGGAAGATTTACGTCCGTAGGTCCAGATGCCATCAAGCGTTTTGTTCGCCCCGCTACTTATCAGAGTTTCCCAGAGGGTTTATTGCCTAACGAACTCAAAACGGCTAATCCATTGAATATTTGGCGGATTGTGGATGGGGAGTTTGGGAAGTAGTAATACGTAGCCGTCGGTAATCGGTAGGGCGATACTTGCCTCAAAATCAATGAATTAACTAACTAAAGGTAAGTACTCGTTAATATTTAGGCGGTACGCTGCTACGGTCATGGTATTTGTCATATTGAACGAAGAGAAACATCTGATGTTAGCGAATTCAAACAGATATTTCACTTCGTTCAATATGACAATAATGAGTAGTCAATACAATTTAAACAACGTTTTGTATTATTAGACTTCCTGCGAAAGTGTTTTAAGTCGTAAAACAGTATCTTTTTGGCTACAAATCAAGTAAATTTTTCAACCGTAACGCTGTTATGCTTTCAAAATTTTCTTGATTTTCGCTCAAAAATATTCCATTTCCCAATCATAAAACACTTTCGCAGGAAGTCTATTGTAAAGTGCTGGGTTTTAGGATAATTAAGCTCCGAATATCGAACATACGAACAACTACTTATCATCACTATTTTATATCAAAACTCCCCTCACCAATCTTGAAGCCTTCTGAGAATAATTCAATTTTATAGTGTCCCTCACGGTATTGGATTGCTGACCCACGACCATAGATGATTTCAACACCTTGTCCATTATTTTGGAACTGAATTTCTTTCTTAATGGTATAGGTTGATTCTTTTCCGAACAAATCAAAATTGCCTGAACCCACCGCAGAATCATATAAAACCGCTCCGTCTGGATCCATAACTCGCATGAAGATAGTTTTGATGTCTTGTTTAGCAATGGGATTGGGTTGCAACTGAAAAATCACCTTTATTTTATCTACTTTTGAAGCACGATACACCCCCCCGTCACGCTCTTTATTTTTATCAGAAAGGGCTATTGTTTGTACAAATTGTGCTTGTAGAGCCGATGCACGAGTAACTTTGGCAGTCAGTTCACGGTTGCGGCGATAGGCATTGTCAATCGAATCTGCCAAACCTTGCTTATCAGTTTTCAAGCCCATATTCTCATTAGTGAGTGTATTATTTTGTGAAAAAAGATCTTTATTTTTAGCAACTAAGCTCGTATTCTCACGTTTTAATTGTACCAATTCAGCATCTTTGGCAGCTAATAAAGTTACGAAATCAGCAATCTTTACATCATATTGTTGCTTAGAAAAAGCATTCACTTTCTTTAATTGTATTTTATCGGCTTCCAACTGAATTTTGGCAGCTTCCAATGATTCTATATTACCACCCAGAGCTTTGATTTGTGCAATTTTTGCATCTAATTGTGAACCCACAGAATCCAATCGGACACGAGCCGATGCCAATTCTTCTACTTTCTGATTAATAACTTGTTCTTGGTTTTTGTTCGCCGTTTTTGAGTCGTTCAATAAATAGCCCAATAGCCCAGCTATCACTGCCAAAATAGCTACTAATGCTTTCCAAATGCCGTTACTTTGTGTTTTTTCTTCCATGAAATTTAATCCTTAATTTTGGTTAATGATGGGATTTTCCCGCTCTTTTTGATTTTTAGAGTATCGAATATAGTTATTATCAACGGATTAGAGAAATTTTCAGTATAAAATTATGCAGGATATTTAGTAATCGTTTAGCTTTGTTGGATGGTTGTTGGGGCATATGAACCTAAACATACCCACCTTGACTTGGATGAACTTTCGTAAAGTTGAACATAAGAGAAAAAGCGACAATCACACCAGAGAATATTAACTCAAAAATTGATGCTGGCAAACGACTACAAAAAAATCTTAATCTGGATTCGGATTATGAATTTTTGATATTTTTTGTAAAAATGCACCTTTTTTAGTTATTTCACGTTTCGTAGTTAAATTAAAATATTTAATAAAATGAAAAAATTAACATGGATAATTCCTGTATTAATTTTGGGAGGATGGTTATTTTTACTTTTAATTCGCCTTTTTGGGAAAAGAAAAATTTGTTATGATTGTCCTGTATGTAGTTATAATGAATTAGAATACGGAACAGAACAATGTCCAAATTGTAAGCATAATTTAAGTTGGGAACCACAACAAGAAAATCAAATATTAACTCATGCCTAACCCTCAAACAGAGAAAAGCCCAGTAGATTTAGGAAAAAAGACAGAAGTATTTACTGTAAATAAGTGGTTCTATTTCATTTGTTTTATTTCGATAAAATTAGGTATTTTACTTATAGGAGTTTACATTACGAAAGTCATTCTTTACGAACAATGCTTGTTAAATCAAAATGTCAATAGTGTTGTCGTAAGCTATTTTTGTTTCTTGTCATCTGCCTGTTTTATAGCATTGGGATTACCAATAGAGAAATTAGCCAATACCTCCTTTGCAGGAGGAAAGTAATTATATCATTTTTGTGAAAAAGCGAACCTATCTAAACCATTGGTTCGCTTTTTTATTTGTTTAACTTTATAGTCAATTTGGGTGTTAGGATTTAGAGACTTAGGTTTAAACTTAACCCCAAAATCCCAGCCCCAAACCTTCAAATATGGCAAATAATAATCCCGACATTACAGGTCACGAGAATATCGAAATTCTCGGAGCAAGAGAACATAATCTTAAAAATATTGACCTAACCATTCCCCGCAACAAGTTAGTAGTTTTCACAGGAATATCTGGGTCTGGGAAGTCCTCGCTGGCTTTTGATACTATTTATGCAGAAGGACAACGCCGTTATATGGAGTCGTTTTCAGCGTATGCTCGTAGTTTTTTGGGCAATATGGAACGTCCCGATGTCGATAAAATTAATGGACTTTCGCCCGTGATTTCGATTGAACAAAAGACAACTTCCAAAAATCCACGTTCGACGGTCGGCACCGTTACGGAGATTTACGACTTCATGCGTCTCTTGTATGCACGAGCGGGTGAGGCGTATAGTTACGTCACGGGCGAGAAGATGATTAAGCAATCTATCGACCAAATTATTGACGTAATTCTGCAAGATTATCAAGATCAAAAACTCATTTTGCTTGCTCCTGTGGTAAAAGGTCGGAAGGGACATTACCGTGAATTGTTCGTGCAAATTGCGAAATTGGGCTACACAAAAGTGCGTGTGGATGGCGTAGTGATGGATATTCAACCAAAAATGCAGCTTGACCGTTTCAAGATTCATGATATTGAAATTGTGGTGGACAGAATAATCGTCAAAACCGAAGACCGTTTCCGTTTATCGCAATCTGTGCAAACGGCAATGAACCAA
>JAYUOX010000391.1:0-8401 GCA_043760595.1 Cytophagales bacterium | reverse complement strand
CCAAAATGTATTTTCCTTGCTGAGGTGCTTTCAAAGGAAATTTTCCATTTACCCAAAGAGCAATATCGTTTTGATTACTGGCAAATACAAAGTTCTGGGCTGGGGCTGAATAATGCGATAATGCCTTGGTATAATCCTCATAATTTTTGGCACGATTCAACTCATAAAACGTGGTTAATTCCTGCGATTTATCGTGAGCAATCCATCGTAAAGCATGACCCGTTGGAATGTTTTTTCGTAATGGTTTCTCGTTATCCATATATACGACAGGTCCGTGATGGGTGTATAAAACGGTATCAATTACATCAACACCATTTTTAACCTTATATTTTTCGATTCGGGTCGTAATTTTCTTCCATTGTCCATCGTGGAAATATTCCTTTTTGGTCGAATCTTTGAATTTCACTTCGTACCAATCTACTACGTCCGCACCTACGTTTGTAACACCCCAAGCAATGTCCTTATTGAAACCAATAATCACGTTGGGCGTTCCTGGCATGGTTGAACCATACACATTTACGTCTGGACTGGTCAATTGCACTTGATACCAAATTGAAGGCAGACTCAACGTTAAATGTGGGTCATTTGCTAAGATGGGTAAGCCCGTAGCCGACTTTCCACCACTCACTGCCCAGTTGTTTGAACCAATGGCTTTATCACGTTCAGTGGCAGCTTTTGAACTACCAGTTCCCATAAAATCAATGGGTGATTTAGGCAAAGCCAAAGGCGTAAAATCTTTTGGTGAACCTACTGGAATAATGGGACTTTCTACAAACGGATAATTAGGAAAAAGGTCTTCTGCGGTCTGTTTGCCGTATTTTCTGAGGATATTGGTCATTCGTAAATCATCCGTTCCAGAAGCTAAAACGAAGGACATATTTTTCAAGAATAAAGCACTTTTAATGGGCGACCAAGGCTCGGGAGCATAACCCAATAATTTATATTCTACGGGATATTCACGGGGTTTTAGTTGTGAAATATAGGCATTCACACCGTCTGAATATGCTTCCAATGCTACTTTTCCGTTAGGGTCATCGAACATTCCTTTGAGTGAATTTTCAGCACCATAAACGGCACCCATTCTACGTTGAAAACGGTCTTGTTCGATAGCCTTTGCTCCCACAACCTCCGTCAAACGACCTGCCGCAAAATGCGTTTGAAATTCCATTTGCCAGAGGCGGTCTTTTGCCGTAACATAACCCTGAGCTAAGTACAAATCATGGTTGTTTTTGGCAAAAATATGCGGAACGCCCAACTCATCGTACTCGATGGTAACTTCATCCTGCAAACCTGGGATTTGTAGGGAGGTTTCAGTGGCATCTACCCCCGCAAGAGGCGTTTCGCCATTGACCCAAAAGCCCGTAAAAGGATTCAGAAATGACCCAAAGGCGGGAGCTGAACCCCAATTTCGGTTAAGGGAATAACACAAAAAAACAGTAACGGCAAGCGTAACAAAGGCTTTAACGAATTTCATGGTTTGGGAATTTGTTTGAGAATGATGGTATGAAATTAAGGAATTATTTGATTAGTTTGGGTAAAGTATCGTATTTTGTGCTTTCTGTCTGAATTTGGATTCGTGGGATTAGTGGATTTTTAGGATTAAGTTGTTGAACAAAATCCAATAAATCCTTTAATCTGACGAATCCAAATTCAGACAAAATTCAGACAAAAACCCACAAAACAATTATCTATATCAAACGTAAACAATTTTAGATATGAAAAATAGCAAATCAACTACCGTCTTTTCACATTATAAATTTCTAATTTTTACAACTATGGTTTCTGTTTTTTGGGGTTGTAAATCAACAGAAATTAACCCCGAATCAGAATATGTAATAATTCCAGATAGCAATTTTGAAAAGGCATTAATAAAGTCAGGAATTGACGATATTCAAGATGGAAGAGTATTAAGAGCAAATGTTATTAAAGTAACATCTTTGCCTTATTTTTCTACAAAAGGATATGGTAGTATTAATGACTTAATAGGGATAGCGGCATTTACGAATTTGGAGAGCCTCAATATTAGCAATGCGAATTTAACAAGTATAGACATTTCAAAAAATGTTGCTTTGAAAGGATTATCTTGTAATGGTAATAATTTAACAGGCATAGATATTAGTAAAAACTCTAACTTACAGTTCTTAGATTGTAGCGATAATCTATTTACTCGTTTAGATGTAAGTAAAAATCCACAATTGACGGGATTAATTTGTTCAGAAAATCAAATATCAAATTTAGAGTTAAGCAACAATAAAAATTTGACAGTATTATTTTGTGCTTCAAATCAATTGACAAATTTGGATATTAGCAAAAATACCTTGCTTGAAATGCTTGGATGCAATAACAATAATTTGACCAATTTAAACATCAGCAAAAACATCTCTTTAAATCGCTTTATTGTTATTACAATAATTTGATAAATTTAGATGTTAGCAAGAATCTTATATTAGCTAATTTCAATTGCTCAAGCAACAAGTTATCAAGTTTGGAGGTTAGTAAAAATGGTGCTTTAACAAGTTTTTATTGTAATAGAAATAATATTCAATCCATTTGTGTAAATAGTTTAAACCAAATAAAATTTGATTGGTTCAAAGACCCAACCGCCACCTACAAAGTCTGTCCATAAAAAACATTTATCAAACAAAAACCGTTATTTTTGAGCAACAAATCTTTTAGAATCATGGAAATATAGGAATAAAAATAGGTCGTTGCTTGATAAACCAACGACCTATTTTAGCTTTTAGAATGCCCATTTTATCTGAATCAGGATTGATGGATTCGAGGATAAACAAGATTTGTTTCATCTTGAAAATCCTCAAATCCTTTAATCCTGATTCAGATAAAATGACAGTGATGTATCAACAAAAATTAACTCATGTTCAATTACTTAGAACCAACTTACTTAAAAAACTTCATCCAAACCGCCCTCCACGAAGACGTAGGCGATGGTGATCATACTTCCCTTTCCACCATTCCAAATTCTGCCACAGGTCGAGCGAGGCTCTTGGTGAAAGATACGGGCATCTTGGCGGGAGTCGAAATTGCCAAAATGATTTTTGCCGAAGTGGATGCTAACTTGTTGGTAGAGACCATTTTACAAGACGGTGACAGCATCTCGAAAGGCGAAATCGTTTTGACGGTGGCGGGTTCATCGCAGTCCATTCTCAAAGCTGAACGCTTGGTGTTGAACTGTATGCAACGGATGTCGGGCATTGCCACTTACACGGCTTCGATGGTGAAATTGTTGGAAGGCACCAATACCAAATTATTGGATACCCGCAAAACCACGCCCAATTTTAGATTGTGCGAAAAATGGGCTTGCCGAATCGGAGGAGCCGTCAATCATCGTTATGCTTTGTTTGATATGATTTTGATCAAGGATAATCACGTAGATTATGCGGGAGGAATTCACAACGCCATCAATCAAGCCCTTGAATATCTGCGAGTTACGGGTCGTGATTTGCAAATAGAAATTGAAGTTCGTAACCTTGATGAACTTCGTCAGGTTTTGGAAATTGGTCGGGTTGATAGAATTATGTTGGATAATTTCTCGTTTGAAAACCTCCGTGAAGCCGTCAGAATCATTGACGGAAAATTCATGACTGAGGCATCGGGTGGCATCAATGAAACCACGATTCGGGAATATGCTGAATGTGGCGTAGATTATATTTCGTGCGGAGCTTTGACACATCACGTGAAAAGTTTAGATTTGAGTTTGAAAGCATTTTAGGGTTAAAATGGCACGCAGATGACACGGATACCTGCGGCAACACGGATTTACACGGTTTTTTTTAAATATGATGAATATAAAAGAGATAAAATATCGAACTGGAACATTGGTTAAGCCTACGAGTGAAATGTCTCCAAGTGAATATAAAGCGTGGCAAGAAGAGAGTACCAAAAGAATACGAGAATACATTTTTTCGATTAATCAGCCGTTGGTTTATTTCAGAGGAGATGAAATTATTATTGAGTATAAAGATGGTAGAATAGAAAAGCAAATTAGAAATGAAAAAAATAAGTAGTCTAATATTGATATTGTTATGTGCTTTAACAACCTATTTTTTGTTCAAATTATCATACAATCAAAGCACTTCTCTTGTAACGCTTTATGATTCAAATGATAAAGAACAAATTATTGAAAGAACAAATTATTTTACCCCTTTATCATATAGTTTTTTGATAATAACTTGTCTATACTTATTATTATCAATTCAAGGGAAAATTATTAGCTTGTGGTTAGGAATAGTCCATTTGGTGCTGTCAGTAGTTACATTATTTTATGGATTTATAATAATAGACCCTTCGTTAGTAAACTTACTTTCAAGGCGTTACTACTCATTTTCTGGATTTGACTCTCCTGAAATTAATATTCAGAAAAATAAATTAGAACTATGTGTTTTACTCGTAGTTTTTGTTTTAGGTCAATATTTTTTAGTCAGAAATATTCGTCAAGCTATCAAAACAAACTCAAATTTTATTTAACGATTTTACTATTTATCAACGGGCATGGCTATTATGAATTTGGGACAACACTAACACCAAACACCTAAATCCTAACCCCTAAAAATAAACATGAATTTATTAGAAGAATCACAACGAGTGGGCTATGTGAGCCGTTCAGTGCCTTTCAAGGGCGGAGATTTGAAAGAACAAATCTTGAAATTGAAAAAAGAGAAAAATGCAGTCATTTTGGCTCATTATTATGTCGATGCTGAGATTCAGGATATTGCTGATTTCTTGGGCGATAGCCTCGGATTGGCACAAGCTGCTGAGAAAACCGATGCCGATATGATTGTTTTTTGTGGCGTGCATTTTATGGCTGAAACTGCCAAAATTTTGAACCCCAACAAGAAGGTAGTTTTGCCAGATTTGAATTCGGGCTGTTCGTTAGCAGATGCCGCCCCAAAGGAAGAATTTGCGGCTTTTAAGGCAAAATACCCCGAGGCTGTGGTGGTAAGTTACATCAATTGTACTGCCGATATTAAGGCAATGACTGATATTATCTGCACATCGTCCAATGCCGTGAAAGTGGTGGAATCCATCCCAAAGAACAAGCAAATTATCTTCGCTCCCGATGCCAATTTGGGGCGATATGTTGCCAAGAAAACGGGTCGTGATTTGATTTTGTGGGAAGGTTCTTGCATGGTTCACGTTGATATTTCCTTGGAAAAACTCAGAATCGTTAGAGAAGAAAACCCGAACGCCTTATTGATTGCTCATCCTGAATGTAAGGAAATAATTTTATCGCAAGCGGATTTTGTGGGTTCGACTACGGCACTCTTAAATTTTGTAAAAACCTCTGACAATCAGGAGTTTATCGTGGCAACAGAAGCGGGAATTTTGCATAAAATGAAGGCATCTGTACCCAATAAAAAACTGATTCCTGCCCCTGCGAATGAGAAAAACTCGTGTGCGTGTTCTGAATGTCCGTATATGAAAATGAACACGATGGAGAAATTATATAACGCCATGTTTTATGAATTGCCCGAAATCCAAGTGCCAGAAGAAGTGAAAATACCAGCTTTGAAGGCTCTGAAAGCGATGTTGGAGATTAGTAAGTAGGAATCGCAGGTCGTAAGTCTGAAAGTCGTAAGGTTTTACCCACAAATTCCAGATTTACGACCTACGACTTATAGACTTATGACTCTCTCTACGGAAACAAATAAACGCCTCCCTCCTGCCCTATCGCCACGGCTTTTCCTTGAGCATTTATTTTCATATCATTAAAAACTGCCGTGTTGGGCGTGTTGAGTTTTGTCCATTTTTGTCCGCCATCTTCAATTTTATAGAGGGACGTTCTCCCTTCGATTTCGATGACGATTCCGTAGCCTAAATTTTCATTTTGAAATACTAACTTTTTGATTGAACCCGTTATGGATGTTTTTACGGCTGTCCAGTTTTCGCCACCATCAGTGGTTTTCAAAAATGTGCCTTCTTTTCCACCTGCAAAAGCCGTTTTTTCATTGGTTAGAAAGACTGACAACAAATCTTTATCCACAGGTCGGAGTCTATCACTGTAATCAAACGTTCCATCAGATTTTACCGTTACAACATAGACATTTCCCAAATCTCCGACTAATATTCCGATTTTATTTTTCAAAAAATGAACATCATTTGTGTAACCATCCAAAGTAACATAATCCTTGTCAGTTACTAAATTTGAGGTGTTTACGAAATATAATTCAGTATATTTTCGGGAATGAAAATTATCAAAAATGAGCTTCATCAGAAACCCAGTTTGATTTTTGGAATACGAAACTCGATTGATTGCTGACGAAAGTCGGGGTAACGTTTCCCAACTTATACCTCCGTCTTTTGTACCCAAAATAGAACCTCCGCCTATGATTCCGATTTTTTCATCCTGAAACTCAACGGTGTTCATCGTGGGGTTTAATTCGCTGTATTTTACCTCTGCCCACGTTTTTCCCAAGTCTGTACTTTTGAATAGATACCCTCTTGCAGCATCGTTTCCGAAGGCAAAAAGCGTTTGGTCATTGGCAAAAGTCAGGGAATTGAGACTTGCCTTTTTCATCACGGGGTCATTGAAAAAGGGGATTTTCTCGGGTTCAGGTACATTCGTAACAGGGGGCGTTACGCTCGTGGTGGGTGTGGCAGGAACAATTTTAACATCGTCCTTCTTCTCAGAACACGCCAAGACGCTGAGGCTCCAAAAACCCAATAATGATAAGATTTGAAATGTTTTCATACCTATTTTTAACAAGAAAAATGAATGGATAAACGGGCGGTTGCGGAATGTATGATAAGAAAGGAAGTGGATGTAAAATTCTGAAAATTAAGGGATTAATCAAAATTTATGAACAGTTTTTATTTTGGTAAATGAGTCTTCGGTAATTTTACATAAAACAAAATAATATGCTCAAAATCAAAAATATACAAGCCTCTGATACATGGGATTTACGCCACCGAGTGATGTCTCCCAATCGCCCGTTTGACGCTATAAAACTACCAAAAGACGAAGAAGGACTACATTTTGGACTTTTTGAAGATGACAAAATCGTCTCCGTAATCTCACTTTTTGTGGCAAACGATATAGCTCAATTTAGAAAATTTGCTACGGAAATATCCGAACAAAATAAAGGCTATGGCTCTGTTTTACTGAATCATATTATTGAAGAATCTGTTAAAAACAATGTCAAAACTCTTTGGTGTAATGCCCGTGTGTCGGCTCTTGGGTTTTATGAAAATTTTGGTTTTGGGGCAGTTTCTGAAACGTGGATAGATAATGAGATTGAATATGTGAAAATGGAACGGGTGTTATGACGTTTTTAGGTTGAAAATATTTAATTTTACGTAGTTGTTGTATGACAGGTTTCCAACCTGTTCTACCCAATCCACTGAACAGGTTGGAAACCTGTTCTACTTAAAACTTCCCCACATTTTGAAACTATCCTTAATCGTAGCCGTTGCCCAAAACAACGTAATCGGACATAACAATCAGTTAATCTGGCATTTACCCAATGATTTAAAACAATTCAAACGCCTCACCACGGGTCATTGTATCATCATGGGGCGAAAGACTTTTGAATCTATCGGGAAGCCACTACCCAATCGTACCTCCATCATTATTTCTCGAAATTCCGACTTTCAGATAGATAATTGCCTCACTGTCAATTCGTTAGAAGGTGCTATCAATAAAGCTGCGGAACTTGGCGAGACGGAAGCGTTTATCATTGGCGGGGCTGAGATTTACAAATTATCCTTATCTTTGGTTGATAAAATTTATTTGACCGAAGTGCATCACGCTTTTGAAGGAGATACCTATTTTCCAGTAATTGACAAAACCATCTGGCAAGAAACCCATCGTGAAGATTTTGAAATGGATGAAAAACATTTGGTTAAATATTCGTTTGTGGAATTAATCAGGCGTTAGGTTTTAGGGATTAGGTTTTAGTATTTCAACCTTAATATTTACCTACTGACATCAACAAGATATGTTAATTTTTGGTATTAGGCTTACTTTCTCAACCCAACACCCAACCCCTAACAAACAATGATAAAAATATCCGACCAACCCATTGATATTCAGGCTTGTATAGATACTGCCCAGTCCGAACGGGCAGGGGCAATTGATGTTTTTATTGGCACAGTTCGCAACCATAATAAATCAAAAAACGTAGTGCGTTTGGAGTTTGAGACGTATGATGTGATGGCGGTAAAAAAGATGGAAGAACTCGCCCAACAAGCCCGTGAGCGTTGGGAGATTGAAAAAATTGTGATGGTTCATCGCAAAGGCATACTTCAAATTGGCGATGTTGCAGTGGTTATTGCCGTTTCCACTCCTCATCGTGTAGCATCTTTTGAAGCTTGTCAGTGGTTGATTGATACGTTAAAAACTGTTGTGCCGATTTGGAAAAAAGAAATTTATGGCGATGGGGAA
>JAYUOX010000390.1:0-8442 GCA_043760595.1 Cytophagales bacterium | reverse complement strand
ACGCCACCATGCCCCAAATCAGAGCCATGTGGGGAGGAGACCGCTCCCGCAAGGAATCTTTGGTGGATTATGGTTTCCGTTTGCCTTCGGCGATGGACAATCGTCCACTGACTTTCCAAGAATTTGAGAATATCACGGGGCAAAGCGTTTACGTTTCAGCAACTCCAGCGGATTATGAATTGAGGCGTTCGGAAGGTGTGGTTGTGGAGCAAATTATTCGCCCAACGGGTTTACTTGACCCTGAAATTGAGGTTCGCCCAAGTATCAATCAAATTGATGATTTATTGGAGGAAATCCACGACAGAATTAAGCGGGAAGAACGGGTTTTGATAACGACTTTAACCAAAAGAATGGCGGAGGAATTATCAAAATATTTGGACAGAGTTGGTATAAAATGTAAGTATATTCACTCAGAAGTAAAGACTTTAGACCGCATCGAAATTCTGCGAGAATTGCGTTTGGGCGTGTTTGACGTACTGGTGGGCGTGAATTTATTACGTGAAGGATTGGATTTACCTGAGGTTTCCTTGGTGGCAATTATGGATGCTGACAAAGAAGGTTTCCTCCGTGATATTCGCTCATTGATTCAGACAATCGGACGTGCCGCCAGAAATGACCGAGGTAAGGTTTTGATGTATGCTGACCGCATCACAGGTTCAATGGAAAAGGCAATTGACGAGACAAATCGTAGGCGAGCTATTCAGATGGAATACAATATTGAGCATGGAATTACGCCAAAAACCATCCTGAAATCGAAGGAAAAAATCATGGAGCAAACCTCGATTGCAGACGTGATGGGTAAGCCAATCAAGAACCTAAAATACTACACCGAACCCCAAGAAATCCAAATGGCTGCCGACCCCGTGGTGGCGTATATGACCAAAGACGAACTCGTAAAACAAGTCAAAAAAGTACAAAATGATATGGAAAAAGCGGCAAAAGAATTAGACTTCGTAGTAGCCGCCCGTTTGCGTGATGAAATGTTGGGCTTGAAGAAGTTGATTGAGGCGAAGAGTTGATAACAGCTTTAACAATAAAATGGAGATACACAGGATTATTGTCCTTAGCATCTCCATTTTTAGTATCTGAAAATATTTCTTCTTAACTGTTAATTGTTAATTGATAACTGTTAATTGTCTCAGCTATTTCTTTCAGCAAATCAATATTCTCCTCAATCCCATTCCCCACCACAATCACGTCTGCACCCGCCGAAAGGGCATTTTTTGCCTTTTTGATAGAGTTGATGCCGCCACCTACAATGATGGGCGTATCGACAGATTGTCTGACTGCCGCAATCATTTCGGGCGAAACAGGATTCATCGCACCCGAGCCAGCATCGAGGTAGGTTAATTTCATTCCTAACATTTCACCCGCCATAGCCGTACAAGCCGCAATCCCAGGTTTGTCGTGTGGAATGGGGTTAGTATTTGAAATATATGAAGCTGTTGTTTGTCGCCCGCTATCAATCAGCATATAGCCAGTGGGCATAATTTCTAAGCCACTTTTTCGTAAAATAGGGGCTGAAATTACGTGCTGACCAATCAAAAATTCTGGATTTCGTCCTGAGATTAAAGACAACAATAAAATCGCATCTGCCTGACTATCAATGTGTAAGCTATTGCCAGGAAATAAAATAACGGGAATATTGGTATAAGATTTAATTTTAGCGATAACCTCCTTCATCACATAATCCGTTATCAAACTCCCGCCCACGAAAATATAATCCGCACCGTGTTCGATACAGAGGTCTAATAAATTGGAAAAGTTTTCGAGATTTACCTTATCAGGGTCAATCAAAACGGCAAAGGACTTTTGACCGTTTGCTTTTCGTTGGTATAAGTTATTTAGTAGTTGTTGAGTCATTATTTTCTTTTAAAACTGACATCGCTTCCATGATTTTATCTTTAGCAATTGCCATCAAAAATGCCATAATATATCCTTTTATCGAAGAAATTATCCAAGAGTCTTTCCCTTTTTCTTTCTTTACAATAACAGGCAAATTCGAGTTTTCAGCTATTTGGACGGTTTTTTTACTTTTAGATTCAGCAGTAAATAAACTAAAAATCACATACACCCCTGCCAATGCCGTACCCACAATGAGGGCGGTTGTACCGATACGGGCGGCTTCGGTTTTGAGGTCATTTACTTGACCATCAATGGTTTTTTTGTATGCTTGTGCCTCTTTGTGTAATTGTATTTTGCGTTCGGAGGTCTTTTTGGGGCTTACTGTCGGAAACATAGATTCTTTGTTTTTAATTGTTGCAACGAAGCTGTTTGAACTTTCTGTTTTGTGATAGAATTATTGTATTTTTTGATGGGTTGTTCTAAAATTTTTGAAACACAGCACCGCTACGTTGAAAAAATTTTGGAGGAACCCATCAAAAAAGACTTGATTATATCCGAGAGAGAAAGTTCAAACGGCTTCAATAATTAAAAACAGTTCAAAAGTACAAAAAATTGCCTTTTTATTGGAAATTTTCTAAAAGAAATGTGGAGGTGTAGAATTATATTTGGCTTAATCTCCCTGAAAAATACACTTTAAGCCAAATATAAATGGTCGATTATCCCTACGATTAGCTTTCCTCCTCCATTTTCTCAACTAATTTAGGTTGTCCCAAAAGCGGTTTTACCAAGAAAAAAACAACTCCCAATAGAATTCCCAAAAGTAATGTAACTATCAGAAAACCAACGTATTGACTCTCTAAAATTTTATTCAAAAGTAAGGCAAGGGTGATGAGAAGAAAAATGAAGAACATTGAGCCAGTGATTGCCAAAATCGCAAATAAAGCCACTTTTTTAACGGTATCTTCAATCTTTTCTTGCACATCTACTTTGGCAATTTCAATGTTGGTCTGGACGTATTTATAAAGATTATCAACCAGTCCGTTGGGGTCTAAAATTTTCATGGAATAAAATTAACTAAAAAAGGTATTCCAAAGTAAATAAATATTCAAGCCGATGATGATAATAGCTACAATCCACGAAGAAATTTTCAGAAGATTTGAATTGGCAAACTCGCCCATTTTTAGTTTATCACTCGTAAACATCACCAAAGGCACAACCGCAAAACTGAGTTGAAATGACAAAATAACTTGACTCAAAATCAAGAGTTCTCCCGTGCCTTTTTCACCGTAAATAATCGTTACAATTAAGGCTGGAATAATAGCTACTAATCTGGTAATCAGTCTTCTAAGCCACGGTTTTAGTCTAATATTCAAAAATCCTTCCATCACAATTTGCCCTGCGAGTGTACCTGTGAGTGTAGAGTTTTGACCTGCCGCCAACAAGGCAACCGCAAAGAAAATCCCTGCAAATTTTACGCCCAAAACAGGGTCAAGAAGATGATAAGCATCGTTAATGTCCGCCACGTTTTGATTACCCGAATTATGGAAAGTAGCCGCCGCCAAAATCAAAATAGCAGCATTGATAAAAAAAGCAAGTGAAAGCGACAATGTAGAATCAATCGTAGCAAAAAAGATGGCTGAACGCTTACCAGTATCGTTTTTTTCAAAATTACGAGTTTGTACTATACTCGAATGTAGGTACAAGTTATGGGGCATTACGGTTGCTCCCAAAATCCCGATGGCGACATACAACATCGCTGGATTAGTAACTATTTCGGGCTTAGGTAAAATATTGCTAAATACTTGATACATAGAGGGATTGGAGACAATTATCTCATACGTAAAGCAACAAAATATCATAAAAATCAAAGCCGCCACGATACTCTCCAAAATCCGGAAACCTTTTCCCTGAAAATATAACAAAACCAAGACATCAAGCACCGTGATGATTACACCAACCGTCAGTGGAATACCAAACAAAAGGTTAAGAGCAATCGCCGAACCGATAACTTCTGCCAAATCACAGGCAGCAATGGCAATTTCGCACAAAATCCAGAGAATAAACGAAACGGGTTTTGAATAAGAACTCCGACAGGCTTGGGCTAAATCTTGCCCCGTGGCGATTCCTAATTTGAGGGATAAGTGTTGAAGTAACATCGCAAACAGATTAGAAATCAAGATGACAGAGATGAGCGTATAACCAAATTTTGCCCCGCCCGCAATGTCCGTTGCCCAATTACCAGGGTCCATATAACCCACCGCCACCATGAGTCCAGGACCCGTAAATGCCCATAATTTTTGCCAAAAAGAACCATTTTTTGGCACGTTTATACTTGCGTAAACTTCTGGTAATGAATGATTTGTATCGTTATTTTGTATTTTCATGGGTGATTTAATGTTGGCGGTAATCTGTACAATTACAAATGTATTTTTAAGTGGTGATAATTCAAAATATTTTTTTAGATTAGTCTAAAATTTAGTGATTTAGATTAAAAATAATATCTTTGCCTTGATAGGTATGAGGTATGAGGTCGTAGGTATGAGGTAGCAGGTTGTAGGTATGAGATAATAGGTAGTAGATTTGAGTAAATAGATATGAAATTATTTGAGTAGTTTTCTGCCTCAAAATTTCTACCTGCTACCTCACACTCCATACCCACTACCTCATACCTACTACCTCATACCTACGACCTCATACCTACTTTATACCTACTACCTAAACACAAAAAAAATGATTTCATTTACCGAAGAAAATTACCTCAAAATAATATACAAATTATCTGCTGAAACAGATAACGAAATCAGTACTAATGCCGTAGCCGAATTAACCCAAACTAAGGCGGCTTCGGTAACAGATATGTTGCGTAAACTATCTGAAAAGCAATTAGTTAGCTACCAAAAATATCAAGGAGTCCGCTTGACTGAGAAAGGTGAAAAAGTCGCTTTGATGGTTATCAGAAAGCACCGTCTTTGGGAAGTTTTTTTGGTCAATAAATTAGGCTTTAATTGGGATGAAGTCCATGAAATTGCCGAAGAATTAGAACACATCAACTCAGATGAATTAGTCGGACGATTGGATGAATTTTTGGGCTTCCCGCAATGCGACCCTCACGGTGATCCCATTCCTGACAGTAATGGTCGAATGCCTGAATTGGGATATAAGAATCTTTCGGAAATTGGGGTAAATCAAAAAGTGGTAATGATGGGTGTGGCTCAACATTCTACAAGTTTCTTGCAGTATTTAGCCAAGGTGGGGTTGAATTTGGGAACGACTATCGACTTAATCGAGATTAATGACTTTGATAAATCACTGACTATAAAAACTGGAGGGAGCAAAGAGAGTTTTGTGAGTTATGAAGTAGCCAAAAATATTTTAGTGAAAAACTTGTAAAAAAGGCATAAAAAAACCTAACAAAGCCGCCACTCTGTTAGGTTAAAAAATTTGCGTTACGAGAACGCTCTACAAAAGTATAAAAAGTAAAAATGAAAACAAGAATTTTTGCAGAAAAAAATGTATGTGTAACGTATATATTACATGAATAAAGAATCAAAATAAAGAGATGCTTAAAAACCGTGATGAGATTTTGAGGTATTTAGGCATAAATTTCAAACCCAAATAAGTACTTACACTTTATATTGTTTAATAAAAATGATTATTTGTTAAACAATATTGAAAACCCATTTCTACTCAGTATTTGGCAAAAAGCGCTTTCTGACCTTTTGATAGAACAATATTTATGGAGGAAAATATATAAAAAATAATTTGTCTAAACATTTATGCTAAAAACTAAACAAGCTCATCTGCTCTGCTTTGGGTAAGAGTTTTGGTTTTATAATTTTGAGGTTACAATGAAAGTTCAGTTGCTGAATCCAATAAGTTGCCACTTCGGGGGCTTTTGTGTTTTCAATAGTATGCACAAAAAGCCACAATTCTTCCAAACCTTGTTCAAGCCAATGTTTCAAACGTTGTGTCCATTCGTCAATGCGTTGATAATCAGAGGGGTGGTCGTTGCCTATCCATCTAATGACCGTTTTGGAAGCGGACAAACTTTGATGAACTACGTCTCTTCTGCCCGCTACGTCTGTGATAACAGTTGCGTGTCCGAGGGCATTTAGCATCATCAGCGTTTCTTGCCAAATTGCTTCATTTTTAAACCAGTCTTCGTGCCTAAATTCTACGGCAATATTCAGATTACCAGGGAGTTGTCTCAAATATTTTTCAAGAATTGGAAGTTGTTTTGGGGTAAAATAGGGGGCTAATTGTAAGAAAGGGATTCCTAATTTCGATTCTAATTTCAAGATTTGATAACAAAATTCGTTTGTCAGACTTTCGGTATTTTGGAGGAGTTTATCGTGAGAAATTATCTGTGGAAATTTTGGACAAAAGGTAAAATCTGAATGGGTTTCTGTTTGCCAACGCTCAATGGTTTCGTCATTGGGAATTTGATAATGCGTAACGTTAAGCTCGATGGTGTTGAATTGATGGGAATATAGTTTTAGGAAATCTTGCGTTTTGGCGTTGTGGGGATATATTTTTCCATTCCAATCTTTATTTGACCAGATGGGACAACCCACTTTGACGATGGGCTGTTTTGTAGAAGGTTGCCAAATTTTTTCATTAAACGGATTATCAGGATTTAGCTTTAAATCCGTTTTTTCGAGGTCTTGAATGGAGAGTTTCCCGAAATCCATTTCTTACAGCGTTGGAAAAATTCCACGAATTTCTTTCAACAAATCTTGAAATTTAGCTTTCTCTAAAATACCTTTTTCATAACATAAATCCATATCTATCAAATCATAGGTATGTTTGATTTTTCCACCTGATGTAACATTTCCTTTACTGTCGTGGTCACGCCCCATGAGCCACAAAGTGTCTGATATTGATGATGTTGAAACAATATCGTGTGATACGATGATGACGGTATTCAGCTCGTTAAAGTTCGCAATTTCCGTAATTAATTCCTGTACTTCCTGAATCATATTGATGTCCAGACCACTAAAAGGCTCGTCCAAAAGCAGGAAATGTTTTGAGCAAAGTAGTTGTTGGGCAATGGCAATTCTTTGTTTTTGTCCGCCTGATAATTGGGCAGGATAGAGTTTTGCTTTATCCGATAATTTGAAACGGTCAAGTATCAAATTTAATTTTTCTTTGGCTTCTTTTTCGTTAGGATAGAGCTTTTTAGCGGCTACCAGAAGATTTCCTTCCACCGTCCTATGACTGAAAAGTGGATAATTTTGTTGCACCACGCCCACCATACCTGCCTGTACGGGTTCGAGAGGGTCGCCCAACATGACTGTACCCGTGGTGGGTTCGAGTAAGCCCGAGAGGATTTCAAAGAATTTGGTTTTCCCAACGCCCGAAGGACCTAAGAAACCCACGATTTGTCCCGTGGTTACATTGGGGCGAACAATATCTTTGATTTCGATATTGATGTCTTGTAATATCTGATTTCCTCCAAGATTTAGCGAAATATTTTCGGCTTTGAGGATGGTTTTGGTTTTTTGAGCGTTCATTTTGTGATAGGGGTTAGGTTTTGGGGGTTAGGGGTTAGAGGAATAGTTCTCAAAATTTAACCTAAAACCTAAAATATAAACCCATTTAAGATTTTTTTATTTTCTATCTCTTTTCCAAAGTCAAAGCTGCATACGGACAAAACAGGTTTTTCAAAGCTCCAATACCATAATCCATACATATTCCGACAATCAAAATTACGATTTGTATGGCAAAAACTGCCTCTAAATGAAAGTGTTTGTTTTGGTTCAGAAGCATTGTTCCTACGCCTCCTTCGGTTCTTGAAATGCCTTCGACCATCGTGAGCATCATCCAAGATATGGCAAAATTCTGACGGATTAACTCAAAAACTTTATCCATTTTCCCCAAAATAATCACCTCCCAAACCACCTGCCACTCGGGCATACGGAGTGTACGGGCGTGATTGAGTTCGTTTTTGGTTACGTTTTCTATTTCTGCAACCATATTAGTTACGAAGAAAACCGTAATCCCAAAAACCATCAGCGAGACTTTCAGGCTATGCCCTGAATGTGTCATCATCGTAAAAACAAACGACAGCCCGACCAAGGTCAAGAATCTAAATTTGCTCACCATAAACGCCAAGGGTCTAAAAAATGGAATGACCGTTGCGTAGGAAATCAGGAGGGAAATTACAATGGCAATGAGCATAGATTTGATACTCAACATCATGCTCGTCCAGAGTTCTTGGATGAGATTATCCTCAGAAATCAATTTACCCAGACTACTAAAAATTTCGGTAGGTTTTGGTAAGAATGTTGAATTAGAAAACAGCCAAATCAGTGCTAAAACAATGATTTGGAACAAAACCATGATGCCAATAGTGGATTTGTCGGTCTTGCCGTAGGGTTTAAAAATTTGGAGGTATTTATTCATTGTGATATGGTTCCGGTAATCGGTTATGGGCGTTTTACTTCGTAATTAATCTTCAAAGATATTGAGTTCTTTACAGGTTTTGAATATTTTAGGTTTTTAGACATACACATTTATAATTTGGAATCCCTTGAAAATGTCAGGAATTGGCAATTGGTTCTTTTTCAAATAGTTATACATTTTTTTTCCAATAGT
>JAYUOX010000389.1:0-8450 GCA_043760595.1 Cytophagales bacterium | reverse complement strand
CAACTCTCTAATATACGAAAGTTTTGTAGTACTTTTTGTATTGTTTGGTACTTTGCCAAGTTTTCGTTGTACTATTCTTGCCGTACTTATTTTTTATTGGGCTTTTTCTAATACATCTCAAATCTATGGATTCTAATGACAAACTCCAAATATTATCAGTTTTTTATGTTCAAATTGTCAAACGGACTAACTACATTTTCAACCCTTCGGGTACTCACGTGGGTATATCTGAGCGTGGTTCTGATGTCATTGTGTCCCAACAATTCTTGGATCAATCTGATGTCGGTGCCTCGTTCGTGCAGATGGGTTGCGTAACTGTGTCTCAGACTATGAAATGTTACGTCCTGGATGATTCTTGCTTCACGTTTTGCTCTGTGAAATACCGCTTGAAGGCTCCGAGAACTGTAGGCTTCTTCCTCTAATTGCCCCTCAAAAAGCCAATATTTTGGTTGATATGCCGTGTGATATTTCCTCAAAAGCTCCAAAATTCCCTGCGACAAAATGACCATCCTGTCCTTTTTTCCTTTTGCCCCTTTTATATTGATGACCATTCTCGCTGAATGAATATCTTTGATTCTGAGACTGACTACCTCACTTACTCTCAACCCTGCTGAATACGCCAAAAAAAGCATGGTCTTATGTTTGAGATTTTCTAATTTTGAAAACAATAACTCTACTTGACTGATTGCCAATACGTTAGGTAATTGCAACGGTTTTTTGGGTCTGGGAATATCATAGAAAAATTTTTCCCTTCCCAAAACTTTTTCATAATAAAATTTTACGGCATTGATTCGACTATGAAGTGTATGTTCTGAAAGTTTTAGGGTATTTGTACAGTATAAAAAATAGTCCCTTAAACGATTAGCGTCCAAATCATCCACATTTTTATTTTTCAAAACATATAACAGTTGAGCAAATTCATTTCTGTACGTCGAAATTGTATTGGGACTGTATGCTTTTAATTGTAGCGTTTCAACGTATTTTTGAAGTGCGTCATAGTTAACAGATTGCAGATTTGAAAGCACTTCTTTTCCAGCGGGTTCTTTGGGAACGGGTTTGTATCTTTCACGATAAACCACCGAATTTTGTTTTTGAACGACAATATGGTTGGTCGATACCACATTTGAAAGTATTTCTTTTTCAAGGGGTTCTTTGGAAACTATCTTGAATTTTTCTCGATAAAACGCTGAATCCTGTACGTACCAAGCATTTTTGGTCTTACTCCACCTTACGCCTTCTAATTTTCGGACACGCTGAATTAAATCAGTATTTCGCTCAAAAATAATCAATATCACGTCTTTCCCTCGGTGATTATCGAGTTCAAACTTTATGTTAATTGCCATCAGGTTTTTTATCAAGGAGTAGTAATTGTTCAGCTATAATTTCGGTTACGTATTTTTTCTGCCCGTCTTTGTCTTCAAAGCTACGGGTTTTTAATTTACCTTCCACATATACCAAACTGCCCTTATGAAGATATTTCTCAGCTAATTCTGCCAATCCACGCCACAGGACGATGTTGTGCCAGTCGGTGTTTGACTGATTTTGACCATTGGAGTCTTTGTAGTTTTCGGTAGTTGCCAACGAGAATTTGGCTACTTTTATATTACCTTCAAGGCTTTGGACGTTGGGGTCGCTACCCAGATTTCCGATTAGGGTTACTTTATTGAGTCCTCTCATTTTTTTTAGTGATTATTCTGCAAAATACAAAATCCCTTGTTATTTTCAAAACTGGAAATGAACAAGGGGATTTGGGTGAAAAAAGGGCGATTTTCACTCTAATTTCCAGTAATCAGAAGTTTTATGCTACTTTATGCTGAAACCTCTCTCTATCTTTGTGATTTTTCCTTTTTCATTATATCCAATTACCTCAATTCGGTAATTTCCTGGTTTTCCGATAGCTTGAAAACTAATTTTTGCTTTTCCTTTATCATCAGTAAGCACCGCAGGATTCCAATAAATTGTTGAGCGGTTTTTTAGTTGGAACATTTTGGTAGCATCGGTTTCGTTTTCGGGCAGATAAAACTTCTTGGGGGTATAAAATCCAATCATCTTAAAACGCTTGATTCCTTCGGTGGTTGGCGTATCAGTAAACGTTAGGTCTTCACCCGTAACAAAGTTTTTGGTAAAAATAGCAATCATTCCCGATGGGAAGACTACCGACCTATTTTGCTGATAAACTTCAATTCTTGAAATCATATCGGGATCAATAATCGTTTCGTTTATACTTTTCATTTGAACGCCATCGACCCAAATTTCTGGCGTTCTCCCTCGATTCCAAGTTAAGTCCATTACACCAGTTGCACCATCAAACTTTATATTTAAGCCTGGAACCTTCCCCTGAATGGTTTGTATGAAATTTAGCTTACCATTAAAATTGTACTTTTTATCGGTAAATTCATAAGCGGGTTTTCCAAATATTTTATGAAATCGGAGTAGCATCGTAGTATCAGGTTTCTTGGCTTTTACGTTAACTTCCTGCAAAAGAATTGAGTTTTTGAGGTCGAAATCATAGTCATAACTTACACTTGAATTTGATGTAATTGCTTGATTATCAACCATTTTAAAATTATTTCGGGTTTTAGGGAAATAAAATTTTGGTTTGGCTGGCTCTTCCAAAAATACATTTGAAACGGGCTTTCCTTTCTTATCATTTGCCAAAATATCAATCACTAAGGTATCATTTCCCGTGATGTTCTCAATCTTAAAAACTCCGTCTTTGTTAGCGTTATAGCTATCTAACAGAAAAGTGTCTTTTCGCATCAATATCAGTTCTGCCTCAATCGGTCTTCCTTTGGTATCTTGGGTGCTACCAATAAAAGTGCGACCCGTTTCTGAATTATAGTTGATACGTTCAAGTTCTATGATTTTTCTGGTAAAAGTACTTTCTTGAATAGGGATGTAAACTTTTACATTGTTTTCGTTTGTAATCGAAACCGAAAACGAATGATTTGCAATGCCATTAAGGTTTATTTCCACGTTTTCGCCAAGACTAAAACTGGTTTTATTCAGCCCAATCCTCTCATCAACTGACTGATAACCAGTTATTTGCGAATCAATACTTTGATTTTTTTTCAAAACTGCAATTTCCTGCACGGTTTGGGTTGAATCGCCAAAATTCTGTTGCCAGTTTGTGTAGGCTCTCAGAAAATAATTACCATTTTTGAGGGTATCGGGTATCACAAAATCCCCGTGAGCTACCCCGTTTTTAGCTTTCAAAATCTTACTTTTAATTATTTTTTGTGCTTCATCTATCAAATCTACATAAACTACTTTGCTGATGGCATCTTGATACAAAACGCTTGTGTAGGTCAGGTAGGTTTTGAACCACACCGTTTCGCCCAAAAAATAATTCGATTTATTGACGTGAAAAACGATTTTTTCTTGCTGTGGAGCGTAGTTGCTTTTACTGTTTGAAACTTGTGTTTGTGCAATCAGTTCTTCGATTTTTGGCTGAAAATCAATAGGTAATAACTCAGCAATTCGGAGATTACTAAACGAACCAACCACATAAACATCGAAGGGGTTTTCGAAAAGCCCGTATCGGTTGAATCTGATAAATTTATTTCTTGATTCAAACTGTGAAATTTGATGGGTTATGTCAGTATAGGGTCCACCAAGTTCTTCTTTTTGGGTATAATGAATTTCGATATTTTTCGACAAATTCAGATATGTCATCGTACCATCTTTCGCAATGAGACTATCGGGGTTTAGTTTTATGATACTTTCTTCAATTTTAATATTTTGAACGAAACTCTTTGTGATATTTCTGGCATTTTTGTAGGTGTAAACATTGAAGCCATTTTGGGTGCTGGTGTGCCGTGCCAACGACTGTAAAAAGTGATTTATCGAACCTTTGTAAGCATCTAAACGATTTTCCTCCCAAGTCCTTTTTTCTTTTGGTGAAGCTAATATTTCTTCAAAAAATGTATCACCAGCAATCAGAAAGTCAGTTTTTGAAACCTCAAATGCTTTCATCACAAAGGTAAGTTTATAACCCAGAGCAAGGTTCTCGATGATGATTGGTGTTGATGATTTGGCAAAAAAAATGCCGTCTTTTTCTTCAAAATCTATCACGTAAGGATTCAGTATTCTGGACTTTTTGGCGTTATCAGATGTGCCAAAAAAGATATTTTTAAACCTTTTTAAGTTATTATCCCATACCTTGTCCTTAGAAGATTTTACACTCACTTCGGTTAAAATTTGTTCGTTTTGTACCAAAGAAATTGTTATTTCGAGTACCGAATTTTCTTCTTTTACAACAATAGGAGTAGATTTAGATATATAGCCAACCATTGAAGCTACCACGTTATAACTACCAATTGGCAGATTACTAAACACAAATTCGCCCGCTTCGTTGGAGCTTGTTCCTTTGGTTGTGTTACCAATAAAAATGCTCACAAAAGGTAAAATTTCTTTTGTTTTCTCATCAATTACTGTGCCTTTAATGCGAGTTTGCTGAGCAATTGATGAAAATGTAATTAGCAGCAATAACAAGGTATTTTTCATATAGAAGGTGTTTTTGAACAAAGTATAGGTTAAACGCATTTGAAAATACGATTTGTTAAGTAAAAATTAAAACTTTGATTACATGGTTAGTCGTGAAAAACGAAAAAGCAGTAAAAAAAGAGACTCTCACTTCTGAAAGGCTCTTTTGTAATAATTTGATAACTGATAAAATTAACCGCTTCATGGTTGGGAACACCACGTTCTCAATTCCTTTATTTCAAATGCCCTTCTTAGCTCTTTTTCAAATAATTTTGCATCAAAACTAACTTTTTTCTGACAGAATTTTCCTACAAATCAACCGCACAACCATAAGCCGCCTCAGTTGCTCCTTTGATAGCTTCTGAGATAGTTGGATGAGGGTGAATAGATGTCATGATTTCGTGGGCGGTGGTTTCTAATCTGCGAGCTACAACTACCTCCGCAATCAGTTCCGTTACGTTATAGCCAATCATGTGAGCCCCGAGAAATTCGCCGTATTTGGCATCAAAAATCACTTTTACAAAACCGTCTCTTGCTCCTGCGGCGGTTGCTTTTCCAGAGGCTACGAAGGGGAATTTTCCTACTTTAATTTCATAACCCGCTTCGATGGCTTTCTTTTCTGTCAAACCCACCGATGAGATTTCGGGTGTGCAATACGTGCAACCTGGAATATTAGAATAATCCAAAGCCTCTACGTGATGTCCCGCAATTTTTTCTACGCAAATAATGCCCTCTGCGGATGCTACGTGGGCAAGGGCAGGTCCAGGTGTAACGTCTCCGATGGCGTAATAATTTGGGATATTGGTTTGATACCATTTATCCACCGTGATTTTCCCTTTGTTGGTAATGATTCCTACTTCTTCTAATCCAATATTTTCTAAGTTTGAAATAACCCCAGCTGCTGAAAGTACAATGTCGCAATCAATTGAGATGTGTCCAGTTGGTGTTTTTACGGAAACCTTACAACCATCTCCTTTAATATCAACAGATTCTACAGATGAATTTACGTGGATGTCCACACCCAATTTTTTGTACTGCTTTGCCAATTCTTTTGATACGTCTTCATCTTCAATGGGTACGATATTTGGCATAAATTCTACGATGGTTACTTTTGTCCCCATAGCCGCATATACATACGCAAATTCAACCCCTATTGCCCCAGAACCGATTATTACCATTGATTTTGGTTGCGTTTCAAGCGTCATAGCTTTGCGATATTCAACCACTTTTACGCCATCAATCGGAATATTTGGTAAAGCTCTTGCTCTTGCACCCGTGGCAATCATGATATTTTTAGCATCATAAACCGATACTTTACCATCATTTGCGGTTACTTCAACTTTCTTATTTTTTAGGGCTTTCCCGTTGCCAATCAGCACATCAATTTTATTTTTTTTCATCAAAAACTTAACGCCTTTTGACATGGAGTCTGCCACACCACGAGAACGTTTGATGACTGCCCCAAAATCGGCGTGAGCTTCCGAAACGGTGATTCCGTAATCGGCAGCGTGCTTGATATATTCAAAAACTTGGGCAGATTTTAATAAGGCTTTGGTAGGAATGCAACCCCAGTTTAGGCAAATTCCGCCCAATTCTTCACGCTCAATGATTGCACATTTCAAACCCAATTGCGAAGCACGGATTGCCGCTACATAGCCACCAGGACCAGAGCCAATCACGATTAAATCATAAACTTGCGACATTTTGTTATATTTTTAAGGGAATAATACAATTTTTATACAAAGATAATCATTGGGAGAATAGAGAATAGAGAATGTAGAATAGATATTTTAAGTTGATAGGTTTGGAGGGTTTATTTTTTCGTTTTTACGTATCTTTGTAAAATAATTATAGTTAAGATTATTATGAATAACACAACTTTCGAGGAAACCAGTTATCAATCGCACGAATCTTGGTTTGCCAAACAATATCCAGACGAAGATAAAAGATTAGCAACCATCAAAAAATGGCAACAAAGTATCAAAGATAAAACCGTTGATTATTGGATTCATGAGCAGTTATTCCAATTGGCTAATCCTTTGATTAAAGCCAACGAATCGTGGGTAACGGTGGGAGATGGCTATGGTTTTGATGCTAATTATTTTGCGGAGAAGGGTTGTAAAGTAATGGCTACAGATATAGGCGGAGCTTTTTTGCCCTTGGTAAAATCCCAAAATTTGATTGATGATTATTCCGTGGAAAACGTTGAAAAACTATCTTTCGCTGACAATTCTTTTGATTATGCTTTTTGTAAAGAAGCCTATCATCACTTCCCCCGTGCGTACCTGGGTGTGTATGAGATGATTAGAGTTGCCAAAAAAGGGGTAATTTTAGTTGAACCTCAAGACCCGCTGACAAAAATGCCTTTGATGTTGGCAATCAAGAATATTCTTGATCGTTTTGACCCAACTATTTTACAGAAATATTGGAAAAATAGATATTCATTTGAAGAAGTTGGGAATTACGTTTTTAAGTTGTCTGACCGTGAAATGGAGAAAATTGCGATGGGAATGAATCTTCCCGCTATTGCGTTTAAAGGCATAAATAATGCTTATTGGAAACCTGGATTGGATACTGAAATTGCCAATGAAAAATCGGATGCTTTCAGAAAAATTTTATCAAAAAGAAGAAGAGATAATTTTCTTTGTAAATTGGGAATATTGCCTTATCAAGTATTGAGTGCGGTTATTTTTAAAACTTTACCTGATAACGAAACTATCCAAAAATTAAAAAATGATGGATATTTATATTACGAATTTCCAAAAAATCCATATTTGTAGATGTTTCGATGCGGAGTGCCGACCAGCGGAGTGCCGCCCAACTTGATTATTGTTGTTCGATGCTCGTAAAACTAAAATTATTAATTATTCATTTTCAATTATTCATTAAACAAACGCATGACAAAAGACAGGTTCAATGACCTGAAAGCCAAAGTAGAGGCTTTGAGGAGGTATCTTTGACTACGATAATAAGAAATTTCAGATTGAAGAATTAGAAGTCGTAACGCAAGATCCTGAGTTTTGGGGTAATTCAAAAAAGGCAGAAATCACGATGCGACAAATTCGTGAATTAAAATTTTGGACAGTCGGTTTCGATCAACTCAATCAATTGATGGGCGACCTTGAAACGATTTGGGAATTCTACGACATGAACGAAGCATCCGAAGAAGAAGTGGATGCCGAAGGGGCAAAATTAGAAGAAAAATTAGCCGAATTAGAGTTCCGCAAAATGATGTCTGATGAAGGTGATAACTTTGCTGCCGTTATTGAGATTAATGCAGGTGCGGGTGGCACAGAGTCGCAGGATTGGGCGAGTATGCTCATGCGAATGTACATCATGTGGGCGGAAAAAAATGGCTTCAAAATCAGAGAAGTTGATCATAACGATGGTGATACGGCTGGGATAAAATCGGTTGTGATGGAAGTAGAGGGCGAATATGCCTACGGAAATCTGAAATCCGAAAATGGCGTTCATCGTTTGGTCAGAATTTCACCATTTGATTCAAATGCACGTCGCCATACCTCTTTTGCTTCGGTTTATATTTCGCCTTTGGTGGATGATACCATCGAAATTTACATCAATCCTGCCGATGTGAGTTGGGACACTTTCCGTTCGGGCGGTGCTGGTGGACAAAATGTAAACAAAGTAGAAACAGCAGTGCGTTTGACCCACAAACCTTCTGGAATTATCATTGCTTGCCAACAAGAACGCTCGCAATTAATGAACAAAGAAGTAGCGTTAAAAATCTTGAAGTCAAAGCTTTACCAAATAGAAATTGACAAACGTAACGCCGCCCGTGCGGAGGTGGAAGCGGGTAAAAAGAAAATCGAATGGGGTTCACAAATCAGGAGTTATGTCTTGGATGATAGACGTGTGAAAGACCACCGAACTGATTACCAAACCTCAAATACCGAGGCAGTTTTGAATGGGGATTTGAATGAGTTTATTAAGGCGTATTTGATGGA
>JAYUOX010000388.1:0-8511 GCA_043760595.1 Cytophagales bacterium | reverse complement strand
CTGGTTGGGGACAAGTATTTCCACAGCTATTCACCGATGCCATCGAAATACAAAATCATGCGGTCAATGGACGAAGTACCAAAAGTTTCAGAACCTTGCCCGTGGTCGTGGGGGGGGTTGTGGAAAATATCTACGTCAATAATATCAACATGACCGAAATCCCAGGCGAAGCCATTCTATTTGATATGTATTATGCCGCCAAAGATCCCGTTTCAGCATCGGGCGAAAATGCAGAATTACCCATTATCAAAGCCGAACCATTGAACGAAGCCACACCACAATTCAAGGATTTTTACATCAAAAATATTATTTGTAAAGGAGCAGAAACCGGCATTTTGATAAGAGGTTTACCCGAAATGTCAATCAAAAATATAAACATAGAAAATGCTCTGATTGAATGTAATAAAGGTTTATTGTGCGTAGAAGCAGAAAATATTAGCCTTAAAAACATTACGCTTTTAACCAAAGATAAAACTTTTGGACAAATTCAAAATAGCCAAAACGTAACACTCAACAATATAAAATTTGGCAATAATATTGATACTTTTTTGAAGGTTCAAGGCACACGCTCAAAAGCCATTCGTTTGATTAATACCGATATTTCAGGGGTGAAAAATGGGGTGATTTTGGGGGAGAAAGTTGGGGAAAATGTTGTTTTGAAGAGGTAGAATTACATAAAAAAGCTCAATATTTCTGATATTGAGCTTTTTTAGTAAAAATTTATATACTTCGCATACTACTCTGCATACTCTTCAATCGACACACAACTACAAACCAAATTCCTATCGCCATAAGCTGAGTCAATTCTCGAAACGGTGGGCCAGAATTTGTTTGATTTTACGTAATCTAACGGAAATACTGCCTTTTCACGAGTATATGGTCTCTCCCAATTTTCGGTCAAAACTACTGCCTGCGTGTGTGGAGCGTGTTTTAGTACGTTGTCTGCTTTGTCAGCATTGCCGTTTTCTATGGCTCTAATTTCTTCACGAATCCCAATCATGGCATCACAAAATCGGTCTAATTCTGATTTTGATTCTGATTCGGTTGGTTCTATCATCAACGTTCCTGCTACTGGAAAAGATAACGTTGGAGCGTGAAAACCGTAGTCCATCAAGCGTTTGGCAATATCTTCTGCTTCAACGCCAGCCGATATTTTGAACGGACGACAATCAAGAATCATCTCGTGGGCACAATGTCCCTTCGAGCCTGTGTAAAGAACAGGATAATGGTCTGCCAAACGGGCTTTGATATAATTAGCGTTCAAAATCGCCGTTTCGGTGGCACGAGTGAGTCCGTCTCCGCCCATCATGGCAATATACGCATACGAAATTGTAAGGATAGAAGCCGAACCATACGGGGCTGCCGAAACTGCCGAAATGGCTTGTTTACCACCCACTTTATCAACCACGGAATGACCTGGCAAAAACGGCACTAATTGCTTCGCTACGCCAATAGGTCCCATACCTGGTCCTCCGCCTCCGTGAGGAATACAGAAGGTTTTGTGTAGATTCAAGTGGCAAACATCCGCCCCGATAGAGGCTGGCGAAGTCAAACCCACTTGGGCGTTCATATTTGCCCCATCCATGTACACCTGCCCACCGTTGAGGTGAATCATAGTACAGATTTCGATGATTGATTCTTCAAAAACCCCGTGTGTTGATGGGTACGTAACCATCAAACATGATAGATTGGCGGCGTGCAATTCTATCTTTTCTCTCAAATCTTCGAGGTCAATATTTCCGTCCTCATCACATTTAGTAACGACTACTTTCATACCCGCCATCACCGCCGAAGCGGGATTTGTACCGTGTGCTGATGATGGAATCAAGGCAATATTTCTGTGAAAATCTCCACGAGATTCATGGTAAGCCCGAATCACCATCAATCCAGTATATTCGCCTTGAGCCCCTGAATTAGGTTGGAAAGACATTGCCGAGAATCTCGTAATTTCACAAAGCCATTCATTCAAATCGTTAATCATCTCCGAATAACCTTGTACCTGATTTTTGGGAGCAAATGGATGAACGTTTCCGAACTCTGCCCACGTTACAGGAATCATCTCGGTTGTGGCGTTGAGTTTCATCGTGCAAGAACCCAAAGAAATCATCGAATGCACCATCGAAAGGTCTTTGTTTTCTAATTGTTTCAAATACCTAAGCATCTCATGTTCAGAGTGATAGCTATTGAAAATAGGATGAGTCAAGTATTTAGAAGTACGTTTTAATGTTTCTGGAAAATGATAATCAACTTCCTCAAAAAGGGTACTCAATTCAACTTCTGCCGTCCCGATTTTTTCAAAAACCCCAATAATATTTTGTACATCTTGAAGCGTACAGGTTTCATCCAAAGAGATTCCAATGTATTTATATCCTTCATAATATCTAAAATTGATACCACTCGCCAAAGCCTCTTGTCTGAGATTGGTTTCATCATCACCAATATCTACTTTGATAGTATCAAAATAGGCACTCGTTTCGATTTTATAACCTAATTTTTCTAATGCCAAAGCCGTTAGATTAGTTAATCCGTGTACTCTTTCGGCAATGGCTTTCAAGCCCTCGGGACCATGATAAACAGCATAAGCCGCCGCCATTACTGACAACAAAACTTGGGCAGTACAAATATTAGAAGTCGCTTTTTCACGACGGATGTGTTGCTCACGAGTCTGCAATGCCATGCGCAAAGCACGATTGCCTTGGGCATCCACTGACACGCCAATAATACGCCCAGGGATGTGGCGTTTGAACTCGTCCTTAGTACCCAAAAATGCTGCATGAGGACCACCAAAACCCATCGGAACGCCAAAGCGTTGAGATGTACCCACTACCACATCTGCCCCCATTTCGCCTGGTGATTTCAACATCGTAAGTGCCAGTAAATCAGAGGCTACCACTACGTATATACTTAATTCGTGAGCCGTTTCAATGAGGGAAGTATAGTCAAAAATCTGCCCGTCTGAGGCAGGATATTGGACCATCATTCCGTAAATATTGTCATTGGTCAAATCCACTTTGCGATGGTCACCCACCAGTATTTCTATGCCCAGCGGCGTAGCACGAGTTCTTAATAAATCAATCGTTTGTGGATGGCATAATTCTGAAACGAAGAAAGTTTCTGAGTTCTTTTTTGCCCCTTTTCTTTGTCCGTGCAACATCGTCATAGCTTCCGATGCGGCAGTACCTTCGTCCAATAATGAAGCATTGGCAATTTCCATACCCGTCAAGTCAATCACCATTGTTTGGTAGTTTAACAACATCTCCAAACGACCTTGGGCAATTTCTGCCTGATAAGGCGTGTAGGCAGTGTACCAGGCTGGATTTTCGAGAATATTTCTCAAAATCACCGTAGGCGTGTGGGTATCGTAATAACCCATCCCGATATGCGACTTGAAGGTCTCATTCATCTCCGCCATTTTCTTGAAATCTCTTAAAAATTGGGCTTCCGATTTCGCCTTTGGCAAGTTCAAAGGTCTGTGTAAATGAATTGCTTTGGGAATAGTTTGATTGATGAGTGTTTTGATAGAATCAACCCCAATCAAATCAAGCATTGCCTGACGGTCAGCTACGTTTGAATTATTATGGCGATTCTCAAATTTTTCTTGGTACTGAAAGTTTATCTTCATTTTGGGAGAAAAAATGGTATTGTTTTGATTAAGTCCGAATACAAATTTACGGAGAAATTATTTCAAATACGAACCGTAAACTATGACAATAACGGGGTGTTTGGAAAAATTGTTTGAGAGAAAAAAGAAAGAGTAGGGGTACTATAAAATCTTGAAATTGTGCAAAGTATGGGGGCAATTCACTCAACCACAAACTTAAAATTCAAAACAGTTGAAGATAGATTAACTCTCAAAAAATACGTTCCAGTCGCTAAATCGGGCAGATTTAGGCTAATTAAATCTGGATTTATCGTGAAATTATTTTGAGTAATTTGATTAGAAATAAGCCTTCCGATGGTATCATATATTTCGATTTGTTCAATGCTTTGCTTTTGGTCTTTTGGCAGATTTAGGAAAAGATATTTTGACGTAGGATTCGGGAAAATACCGTATTGTTCAACTTTTGTTGTTGGAATTAGCTGACTGAGCCTTTTCGTAGCACAATCTTTATTACCCACAAACTCTTCAATTATTTCTCGTTGGGCAGTGAAATCAGGCACTTTTTGCGTTTGTTTGGCTTCATCCAAAAGCCATAATTGCCGTCCTTCGTTTGGGCTTTCAATGATTGCATAGAGACGTTCTGAAACTAAGGCAATTGGGTAATATGATGTTGTTTGTGAACTGGTACGAAATACCCTAACACCAAAGGGCACATCAATTGTTTTTAGTGTAAAATCTTGTTTAGATATTCTAATAACTGTTTTCACTAAACCTATATTATTGTTTATAGTTAATACAGACAAGTAAATATATTCCTCGCTTTGTTGGTAGTACGCAAAATTAAAATTTTGTTGCCAATATTCGTCTGGTTTTAAGGTCATAAGGATTGTATTTTGACCATTATTTCTTAAAATCAACTCTTTACCAGAGGTGAACAAAGTCTTGTTATTATTTCCTCTAAAAATAATTTCTGTATATGTAGAACTTGCCAAAGTTGAAGTTTCTATTTTATCCGCATTTCTGCTAATATCGGTAATCGTATATTGTTTATTCCCAATCACAAACTCCCATTTTTTCCCTTTTTCCAACACTCGAAGCACATCTGAATAATATGAATTATGACCATAAACCGTATCAACAAAGGTAATTTTAGAAATTGCCAGATTATATTGGTAGATTACCGTTTTATACCCTGATACAGGATTTCTATTTTCGTCAACTACTCCATAATAAACATTTTTATTACTTAGTCCTATGATATTCAAACTTCCTGCTGGAAACGGTTTACTATTTCGTCCTTTACCAATAAATCTCTCTGATTGATTGCCCAATAAATAGTAATCGGAATTACTTAATTTACCAGCCCACCAAAAACCATCTCTTTGTGGAACATCCACCAAACCAGAATTCTGACAATCACCATCTGAATAATAGACTCGATTTTGAGTATTAATGATGAAGAAATTGCCATTATTTTGAAGGTCATACGACTGCTTTTTATCAAATTCAATATTCATTACAAAATAATTTTCAAAGGCATTCTTGGTGTCCAGAATCCTGACCTGACCCGTTTTTAAGATAACCACGGGGAGATTTTTGAAACTATAAACAGATAGCACGGGTTCGTTTACGATTCTTTTGAAAGTATTATCTATTCCGTCAAATACAAAAAGTTGGTTTTCAAATTCCCCACCTTCTTTACCCCAAAAATAAAAATGATTTCCAAGAACAAAAACACGGTTTTCTTGAAATTTTGTAGGAAAATGATACGTTTTGAGGGTATTCCGATAAATAGAATTGACCTCCCTTATTTTATCTTCATCAATTTCAAAGCTCGCTTGAAATAGTTTATAAATAGGCTTATTGCTGTTTTTTAACTGAATCGTTGTGTTTTTGAGGTGGTCGTAAAGGTAAATTTTTGGAAAAAAATTGTAACTATTGCTACGAGTGTAATCAACCGTATAATCGTATATCTGTGAAAGGTTTTCGCCAGCATCTGATACATACAATCTTATATCTTCTGCGAGTACAGTACCACCATTAAAAACACTTTGAAATCTGATTTGAAAAGATGAATCTTGTTGGGCAACTATTCGTTTTCCTTGATCGCTATCAGACTTAAAGGTATAGATTGATTTAAGATTATTATATTCATTAAGTCCCACAAAAAGCGTTTTATTCAAAATATCAAACCACATTCCAAGCGATTTTGGACGTGATTTATTTGGTAATAATTCTAATAAAAACTCATTTTTGTTAAGGTTAAATAGACTCGAACTACTTATTTTAGAAGGTTCTTTTAGTCTTTGACCAATAAAATCACCAGTAGAAAGCAAAACGCATTCTCCTAAATCAATAAATTTTACAGTAAATTTTCTGGTATTTACGATAGCTGTTTGTTTGAATGAACCACTATTATTAAAATCAGTCCCAAAACTAACAAGTGAATCATTTTGCACCTTCATAAATGGATTATTTACGAGAACATCCTTCGAAAACGTTAATTTTATTGTCAATTCGCCTGTTTTTTCTAATTGAACAAGCTGGAAAACATTTTCATTATTATACTGAATAGTACTATAAAAAAGAGAATCATTCGTAACTGTGGTCAAATTGAAGATATTTGACCACCCATAACCTCGATTCGAAATCTGCTCTAATTTATCTCCATCAAAAACGTATTGTGTAATTCGAGTTCCCTCTGCTGAAATGAAAAAGAGTTTCTCTTCTACTTGAACTTGATATAATATTGAACCGTTGAGATTTTGGATTTTTTGAGGTCCAAAGTCAGAAGTAAATCTGTAAATGCCTTGTCGATTAACCACTCCAAAATATTTTTCACTTAGTTTGTAAATTTTGCTGGGTAATCCAATGGAAAAGGTTTGACCTAACGCAAGTGCAGTATATTCAGTTTGTTGAGGTTCGAGAACATGAAACTTGTTATCTTTTTCGTTACCATACCCATAAAAACTAAACGCACGAAGTTTACTGTGAGAACACTCAAAATAATTTCTCAAATTATCATTTATGAGGGCTTTGGGGTCATTTACAGCAATTTTTTCAAATGATTTACTTTTTAAGTTATAATATTCAATGGCATTAAAGAAGAGTTTATTGTCAAAATGGTCAAACTTTCGTGAAATAATCAGTGGTTGTTGATTGAGTTGTTTTGCGTTCTGTTCTTTATCAATTTGCCAAAGATTTTGATTACTAAAAACGTAGAGAATAGAATCCGTTTTGAAATAATATGTAGTATTTGTCTCGGGACGATTTGATTCTGTTTCAAGAAAAAACCGTGTTCCGTTTTTTGTTCCATCACTCGTCCAGAGGTTACGCCCGTGAGTAACATCCGTAGCCATGAAATAGGATTTACCGTTGAATTCGATGAAATTGGCAGGGTTTTCGGTTGATAAATCCGTTGAATAAAAATCAGTCAATCGCTTTTGGGCATGAATGGCAAAAGTATTTAGTAGCAAAAGAAAAATTGCTATCAGAAACGTTTTGTGAGAGAATGAATAATTGCGGTTCATTGGGATTGGTGTTAGTTTGTGGATATTTTGTATTGCGAACAAAAACAGGTAAAGGTGATTCTCATACAAATATAAAAAATCCTATCGGAACAAAAGAGTTTCATTATTATTTAATTATTCCAATAATAACTTTTCTTTTTCCGTTAAATTACCCATAATTACAAAAACAAAACGTCCATTTTTTCGTTTGTAATCACATGAGAAAATACCAATTTATAGTTACCATCATGGTCTTCGGAATAATGATATTATCCTGTAAAGAAAATGCAGTAACACCGATTGATAACGAACCTGATATTTTGGGAGGACCAGTAACTTTCAATAAACACATCAAGCCCATGTTTATTGCTAAATGTTCGCCTTGCCACGCAGACGGAGGGGATAGAAACAATAAATACGTTGATTATAACACCTCCAAAACACTGATTACGGGCATTATTGGCAGGATAATAAAGGACGTTTCAGACCCACTTTTTATGCCAAAAAATGGGAATAAACTTAATAAAGCAGAAATAGATTTAGTCAATAAATGGATTGATGGTGGGTTGTTGGAAAAATAGGGTGGAAGATTTTACGATGTCCTCTCTGGTGGTACTATACGGAGAAGGTTAGTGGATTAATAATTTTCAAAATGTAATTTTTCACTACCCATCTAACTCATAACTATCTGATAATCAAGCACTATTTTTCTTGTAAGATTACTTTAATAAAATGGAGCTGTGTAAAAAATATGACTTTCGGCTTTTACACAACTCCCTTCTCCAATCTCTACAATTCCAAAATCGGTAAATCCGCCCCAACATCAGGTACACAAACCACCGAATATTCGCAACCTTCATGCGACTCCTCACGACTTACTTCCTTGATTTGTTCCATCAATTTACCCGTAAAATGTAACGTAATTTTCTCCGCATTTTTACGAGTCTGAACGATGAGCGGATGCACGGGCTGGTCTAATAATTTAGCCACATCTTCCGCAAATTCCTTAAACATCAAATTCACTGGCAAACGGTGTAAACGATAATTATCAACTGTTCCCGATAAAAAAATTGGTACTGGTTTGTACTCAGTCGAAGCCGCCAATTTCCCAAAAACCTTGCGAGCCTTTACGTAGCTATCTTCTTGATTTTCAGGGGAATAACCGCCAAAAATAATGGCTACTCCTCTACGATTGGGCATATCTTCAATGCGTTTAGCAATGGCAGCATCCAATTTATCCAACAATTTTTGAAACTTAAAAGTGTTTTTACTCGCACGAATACGCTCACGGATAGACTGACGGATAAAGTACGTGATAGCATCCGTAACGTTCATGCCAATCTCCGCCATTTGCTTAAAAATCAACGAAGTAGGCGACATCCCTGGAATGGTATTGGGGTC
>JAYUOX010000387.1:0-8513 GCA_043760595.1 Cytophagales bacterium | reverse complement strand
CGAATTGGTGAAAGTATTAGCAAGCGTGCCAATGGCAAAAATGACCGCCGAGCAACATACGCTTTTTATGGGTTTATCGGAAAAAGTGAAATCGGATGCCCAACGTATTAGCGAGACAAAAGAAGTGAAAAATCAGAGAGAGCGGTTTAACGATTTATCGAATAACTTTTTTGCGATGATGAAGGGCTTAAATGCCAACGAACAACCAGTTTATCAGCAATATTGCCCGATGGCAAAAGGCTATTGGTTGAGTGATAATTCAGCCGTGAAAAATCCTTATTACGGAAAAGCGATGCTTACTTGTGGGAAGGTTACGGAGACTTTGAAATAATTTTTCAGATATGATTTATACGAAATATAGATTTGACAACTTTAAAAAAGTTGTCAAATCTTTGATGTTCCCATACAAATCATAGAAGAACCAAAATAACAAAACAATGAAAAAGATAACACAAATTTCAATCCTTGCAATCAGCATTTTTATTGCTTCTTGCTCGAAAATGGACAATGCTCAACCAGAGCTAAATATCAATTATCCAGCCGCTTATGTGGTCAATGGAACGAGTAGTACGCTTTCGGTTATCAATTTGAACACCAACGAAGTAGCTGATTTGATTCAATTGACGGACGATATGAGCGGCATGGCTCACAGTGGCGGAGGAATGTTTTTGAAATACCCTCACCACATTTATCTGAATCCTGCCAAAAACCAAATCTCTATTGCCGCCCCAGGCATGGATTTGAGTGCAGGACACGGAACATCGGCGGTGCTTGCTCATTCGGGCATGGCAAAAGTGGCGGTTTTGGATGCCGTCAAGGGAATAAATGTAAAATTATTTGACGTTCCAGAGATGAATCACAACGCCATTTATTCACCCGATGGCAAGGAAATCTGGACTTCTCAGATGGACGAAAAGGGTAAAGTTTTGGTGTATGATGCCAATACTTACGCTCTCAAAAATACCATAAATGTAGGCAGAGAACCCGCAGAGGTAACATTTTCAAGTGATGGTTCAACAGCTTTTGTAGCAAACGGGATGGACAATTCGGTTTCAGTCATCAACCCAAATACAAAAACTATCGTAGCCACAATTCCAGTTGGTAAAAATCCCGTAGGTGCGTGGACAGGTTCAGATAATCGGATGTATGTGGATAATGAGGACGGACAAACGGTTTCGATTATTGATGTAAAAACCTTGAAAATCGTAGAGACAGTTGCCTTGGGTTTTATGCCAGGTTATGCCGCTTTCAACGGTGAGATGAAAGAACTTTGGGTAAGCGACCCAATGGCGGGGAAAGTGCATTACTGGAAACAAGATACCAACGGAAAATTCGTTAAAGGTGGCTCATTCTCAACTGCCAATGGTGCCCATGCGATTGCGTTTAAAGGTACTATAGCCTACGTTACCAATCAAGAAGCCGCCTCAGTTTCAGTGGTTGATGCGATGAAACACGAGAAAATTAAGGACATTAAAGTAGGTGAAAAACCGAATGGGATTGTGATTAAATTATGAAAGTTATAAATCTTATTCTATTTTCATTTCTGCTAATTAGTGGAAATATTTTCGCCCAACATGAGCATCATCAAATATCAATGCCAGCGGAGAAAGAGCATCAGAGTAACTCACAACTGTCTAATAATAAGGTAGTTGTGAATATTCCAAAAGTGGTTCGTTATGATTTGTATGTACGTGATACAATGGTGAATTTTGGTAATAAACCCAAGCGAGCTATTGCCGTGAATGGACAAATTCCAATGCCTACGCTCACGTTCACGGAAGGCGATACTGCCGAGATTTATGTGCATAATGAACTGAATGAGGAAACGTCTTTGCACTGGCACGGATTGATTCTTCCGAACCAATATGATGGTGTGCCGAACTTGACACAAATGCCCATTAAACCGCATACAACGCATATTTACCGATTCCCAATCATACAACATGGTACTCACTGGTATCATAGTCATACAGGTTTACAGGAACAAATTGGGATGTATGGTTCGATGATTTTGAATAAAGCTCCCTCTCAATTGGAGAGGGCGGGGGGTGAGGCTTTGCCAACAATTCCCTTGATTTTGAGCGAATGGTCGGACATAAATCCTGATAATATTCATCGAATGTTGCACAATGCCACTGATTGGTTTGCTATCAAAAAAGGTACAACTCAGAGTTATTCGGAAGCCATCAAACAGGGCTATTTCAAAACCAAGATTAAAAATGAATGGAAGCGAATGAATGCCATGGATGTCAGTGATGTTTACTACGAAAAATTTCTGATTAATGGAAAAAATGAGAGTCAAATTCAATCTCCCCTCTCTATGGGAGAGGGGCAGGGGGTGAGGTTTTTCAAAGCGGGTGATAAAGTTCGTTTAAGAATCTCAAATGCAGGAGCATCAACCTACTTTTGGCTTACCTACGCAGGTGGGAAAATAACGGTTATTGCCAGCGATGGAAACGATGTCGAACCTGTTGAGGTGGACAGATTAATCATTGCCGTTTCAGAAACTTACGATGTCATTGTTACAATTCCTAAAAACGGAAGCTACGAATTCTTGGCAACTTCGGAAGATAGAACCAAATCTACTTCCATATTCTTGGGTGCTGGAAAGAAAATAAATGCCAAGCCTTTGCCCAAATTAAAGTATTTTGAAGGGATGAAAATGATGAATGGCATGATGAAAATGAACGGAGATTTGGATGATATGGGCATGAGTATGAGCCTAAATCAAATGGATATGAACACGGTCATGTATCCAGAAATTAGTAGCCCCCTAACCCCCAGAGGTGGAATTTATACTCCGATGGACACCTCTTCAATGGGTGAAATGAAGCATGATATGAAGGATATGAAAGGGCATGATATGGGAAATATGAAAATGGATGAATCTCAGTACAATAGTAATGAAATGTCAGATATTGTTACCTTAAATTATGCCATGTTGAAATCGCCTACGAAAACAGATTTGCCCAAAAATGCCCCTGTCAAGGAGTTACGCTTTGAATTATCAGGAAATATGAATCGTTATGTGTGGAGTTTGAATAATAAAGTGGTTTCGGAAAGTGATAAAATCCTGATAAAAAAAGGTGAAATTGTTCGGATGGTGATTCATAACGGTTCCATGATGCGACATCCGATGCACTTGCACGGACACGATTTTAGGGTTTTGAACGGTCAGGGAGATTATGCCCCCATGAAAAATATCATTGACATTATGCCAATGGAAATCGATACCTTAGAATTTGCGGCAACTGAAAGCGGAGATTGGTTTTTTCATTGTCATATTCTCTACCACATGATGGCGGGTATGGGAAGGATTTTTTCGTATGAAAATTCTCCTGCAAATCCTGAAATACCTAATCCGAAATTAGCCCAAAGAAAGTTATTTGCGGAGGATAGAATGTTTCATATTATGGCAGAAAATGGGCTGGAAACCAACGGGAATGATGGTGAATTGATGGTCTCAAATACCCGTTGGAGTATCGGTTCAGAATGGCGTTTGGGTTATCATGATGCTCACGGATATGAAGTTGAAACGCACATTGGGCGGTATTTGGGCAAAATGCAGTGGTTGATGCCCTTTGTAGGTTTCGATTGGCGTTATCGGAAATTGGGCATTGATAATCAGGAGAAAAATCTCTTCGGACAAGGCAATACCAAAGACCAACGTTCAGTGTTAAGTGTCGGGGTAAATTATGTTTTACCGATGCTCATAACCGCCCAAGCGGAGGTTTTTACGGATGGTATTGTTCGTTTACAATTAGAAAGAAAAGATATGCCGATTTCTAAAAGATTAAGGCTTAATTTTATGGTTAATACCGATAAGGAATATATGGTTGGCGGAAGATATATTTTATCCAAAAATATCTCATTATCCAGTCATTATGATAGTGATATGGGCTTTGGAGCGGGTTTTACTTTTAATTATTAAAGATTCAATTATGACAAATCTCATCACAAAAATCGAAATTTTAGGTAAAAAACCAAGTCAGATATCTGATTTTATGTTGTCTTTGAACAAAGAAAAATACTTGAACTGGCATCCAGAACATAAGGATTTTGCTATCATAAAGCAGACTGAGAATATTCTTGGGACGGTATTTTACTTTCACGAAAAAATGGATAAACTCACGGTGAAATACAAGTGGGAAGTAGTTGAATTTACCCAGAATCATAAAGTCGTAATGAAGGCTAAATATTTTATTCCAGTTTATTTGATTTTAACTTTTGACGATACTGAAAACGGGACTTTGGTTACACACGACTTGCAATTAGGATATAAAAAGAAAATTACGGGATTGGTTGATTGGATAATTAAAACTTTTGTTTTTACAAAAAGCAAAGAATTTTCCAATGAACGTCACGCCATAGAAGAATTTAAAAATCTTGAAAAGATAATTCAATGAAATATTTACATAAAATATTGATTTTCAGTTTGTTACTATTCTCAAAAACCGCATTCTCGCAAACAGAAACGGTCAAAGGAATCGTAATCGAAAAGAAAAAAGACGGAAAAACAGAACCTCTAATCGGGGCAACCTTGCGTTGGGAAAACGCCAAAAATGGTACTTCCACGGATGCAAAAGGGGGATTTTCTTTGAAAAAAATGCCCCAAAATCATGAGTTAATTGTCAGTTCTGTGGGTTACAAAACCGATACGTTGATGGTTCATTCTTTGGATTTTGTTACGATAACTTTAACACCTCAAAGTTCTGATTTACAAGAGGTTGTCGTGAAAAGTGAAGCAACCACGATGGACAGAATGAACCCCATTCATACCGAAATCATCACGACCAAAGCCCTCGCCAAAGCCGCTTGTTGCAACCTTTCAGAAAGTTTTGAGACAAACGCCTCTGTGTCGGTAAGTTATTCGGATGCTGTAACGGGTTCAAAGCAAATTCAGTTGTTGGGTTTGTCGGGAAATTATGTCCAGACCAATGTTGAAAATATCCCGTCAATCCGAGGATTAAATACCACTTTCGGACTTAATTATATCCCCGGGACTTGGCTTTCTTCGATTGATATTGGTAAAGGTGCGGGGTCGGTTGTGAATGGTTACGAATCCATGACGGGGGCAATTAATGTAGAATTAATGAAGCCCGATATGTCCGAAACCTTATATTTGAATGCTTACGGAAATAGCCAAGGTCGGGGAGAAATTAACTTAAATTTAACCCATAAAATCAACAAAAAATGGTCAGTTGGTTTGCTTACTCACGCCAGTACGCTACAAACAAAATTAGACCAAAACAATGATAGCTTTCTGGATTTACCCCTTTATACGCAAATCAACGGCATTAATCGTTGGAAGTATCAATCGGATAAAATAATGGCTCAGTTTGGCGTAAAAGCACTTTATGAAGACAGAACGGGTGGACAAGTTGGTTTTAATCCAGCTACCAAAGGCACTTATTCAGGTTTTTACGGTTTTGGAAGTAAGACCCAACGCTATGAATTTTTTAGCAAAACTGCCAAATTATACCAATCAAAACCCTATCAAGGTTTGGGATTAATTTTGAGTGGAACATACCATGATAATGCTTCGTTTTTTGGGTTTAAAAATTATACAGGAACTGAAAAAAGCCTTTATGCAAATCTGATTTACCAGAATATTTTTGGCAATACCAACCACCAGTATAAAGCAGGTTTGAGTTATTTATTGGATGATTATAACGAAAAATACATTGATTCAACTTTCAAAAGAACCGAATCCGTACCAGGAGTTTTTGTGGAATATACGGAGACTATTCCTGATAAATTAGTCTTAGTTTTGGGTGGTCGAGTGGACTTTCATAATCTCTACGGAACAAGATTTACGCCCCGTGTACACTTGAAATACGACCTCAATAGTAACACTCACCTACGCCTAAGTACGGGCAAAGGTTGGCGGGTGGCGAATCCTATCGTTGAGAACTTTGGAATGTTAGTAAATTCAAGGCAACTATCTGTAAAAGAGGTAATTAGACCCGAAGAATCTTGGAATTTTGGAGCAAGTTTGAGCCATGATTTCTTTATCTTTGGACAAAGAGGAACGTTAATTTTGGATGCTTATCGAACCGAATTTCAGCAAGAATTAATTGTGGATATGGAGAGTGCCGATTTGGTGAGATTTTATAATTTGAAGGGAAAATCTTTCTCAAACAGTTTTCAAGCGGAAGTTAATTATTCACCCATGAAACGTATGGATTTGAAACTGGCGTACAGAATTTTTGACGTGCAAAATGACGTTCAAACTTCAACGGGCGAATTGACTTTATTACCCAAACAATTCGTGAATCGTGATAGATTTCTCTTGAATTGGGGCTATGCTACTAAATACGACAAATGGAAGGTAGATTTCACGTGGCAATGGAATGGTTCAAGAAGGATTCCAAATTTCTCGGAAGGACATGTACATTCTGCCAGTTCACCGCCCGTGTTTGCTCCTGCATTTTCCAATATCAACGCCCAAATTACCAGAGGATTTTATAAATGGGAGCTATATGTAGGTGGTGAAAACTTAAATAATTTTACCCAAAAAGACCCAATACTCTCCGCAAGAGACCCTTTTGGTAGAAATTTTGAAGCCTCAATGGTTTGGGGTCCCATCATCGGGCGGATGGTTTATGTGGGGGTGAGGTATAAGATTAAGTAGAACTTTTAGCTGTCAGCTATCGGCTATCAGCAAATAGTTTTTCTGATGTATAAATTAACAGATTTCGTAAAACGCTGATAGCCGATAGCTGACAGCCGAAAGCCAAGATGACTCAAATAATCCAAATATCAGGCATGACTTGCGAAGCCTGCGAGTATAAAATTCAACACGTTTTCTCACAAATTTCAAGCGTAAAATCAGTAATTGCCAAGCATTCTGATAATTCGGTAACGATAGAATCCGACAAAAATATTAACCAAGAAACGATTTTGGAGGTTTTGAAGCCTCATACAAAATACGGACTTATCAATATGTACGAAACTTTGCAGATTTTAACCTCACCCCCAACCCCCTCTCCGATGGAGAGGGGGCTTTTACCCTCGCAAAGTTCCCCCCTCTCTTTCGGAGAGGGGTTGGGGGTGAGGTTAAACCCGCAAAGTTTTGCATATTCATATTATCCCTTATTCCTCATCGCAGGACTGATTACTTTGGTAAGTTTTTTGACGGCGTTTCATGCACGGATGTACGCCTACGAGCATTTTGAACTACGAATGTTCTTGCATAATTTCATGGCAGGATTCTTTTTAGTATTTTCGTTTTTTAAATTATTAGACGTAAAAGCCTTTGCCGAAAGTTTCCAAATGTATGATTTGTTGGCAGCAAAATTGCCAGTTTATGGGAAGGTTTATCCCTTCATCGAATTGGGTTTGGGAATACTTTGTCTCGTCCATTTTCAGCCAAATTTTGTCTATTGGGCAGATATTGTGATTATGACCTTCGGAGCTTTGGGCGTAGTTCAGAGCGTAGTCGATAAGCGTAAAATCCGTTGTGCTTGTTTAGGAACAGTATTTAATTTGCCGATGAGCACCATAACTATCATCGAAAATTCGTTAATGGTATTGATAGGAATAATTTTGTTAAATTTGTAGAAATCAGGGGTTGGGGCGACCGACGCTTCGGGTTAGGGGTTAGAATTATCAATCAAACTTCTAACACCTAACCCGAAGCGTAGGTCGCCCCAACCCCTAACCCCCAAATAAAAAATAAACATGAAAAAGAACATTTTTGTATTCATCTTTTTATTGGTCTCAGCCATTACTTTTGCTGACAAACCAAAAACCGAAACCGTCAAAATCAAGACATCTGCCATCTGTGAGCAATGTAAAGAGATTATTGAGAAAAAATTAGCTTTCACCAAAGGTGTAACGGAGTCTAACGTGGATTTGGATGATAAAGATAAAACCACCACGGTGATTTTTAATCCAAAGAAAACCACCGCTGTAAAAATCAGAAAGGCAATTGCCGAAGTCGGTTACGATGCTGACGAGATTACTGCAGTTCCTGCGGGTTATGAAAAATTGCCTGGATGTTGCAAGAAAGGTGGAATGAGGGAGTAGATTGGTTACTGGTTGATTGGTTGTAGGGGAATTGGTTATTAGTTACTGGTTATTCGTAAATTCCCAAATAACCAATAACTAATCAACCAGTAACCAATCAATTTCCCAGTAACCAATAACTAATCAACCAGTAACCAACTTTCCTATCTTTGCACAAAAAGATGCTCGAAACTCCCCTCCAAATTCTCTACCAAGACCAACACATCGTTGCCATCAATAAACCTCATAATCTCTTGGTACATCGCTCACCAATTGCGGCTGAGGAAACGGTTTTTGCCCTTCAAATTTTGCGTAACCAACTGAACTGTTGGGTCAATCCGTGCCATCGAATTGATAGAAAAACGGGGGGCGTTTTGTTGTTTTCTTTGTCAAAAGAAGTTGACCGAGCCATGCAAATGAAGTTTGAAAACCGTGAAATGAATAAAAAATACTTGGCTTTGGTCAGGGGATTTTTGCCCCAAGAAGGCACAACCGATAGACCT
>JAYUOX010000386.1:0-8637 GCA_043760595.1 Cytophagales bacterium | reverse complement strand
TAGATAAAAAACAGTTAATCAATCTTAAATTCAATCCCCAAAGTCTCTAAATCATCCTCTCCCAATTCAGAAGGTTCAATCAGCATTTTTAGGGTTTTCCCTTCGCCATCCATACGTTTCCATTCGGAAGAAGCATCGTCTAAAATTGTCAATAGAATCTCACGAGCTTCGTCATTTTCTTCCGACAGAAAATCATCATAATTCCTGAAAATTAGATAGATACGGGTTTCTTCTAACCAATCTAAATCATTTATCATTTCATCGAAAGCATCAAAGTTACTCCCAAAATTATCTGGAAATTTCAATTGAGAGGCAATCGAAAGATAGAATTTTTCTAAGGTATCAGTTTGCTCACCGTCGATGATGGCTACCAAAGTTTTTTCGGTAGAATGTTTGTCGGAGATTGAGTTTAGGATTGTGTAATTTGCCATTGGTTAATTCGATAATTTAAAGCGTATTTTTATTATAATCAATGATATTTTGGAAAACACCCAATAGCTCATCAATTTCACTCAAGTAGTATTTTTTGGTATCAATGTAAATTTTATCTGCATATTCGATAAACTGCCAAACATCGCCCGTGGTAGTACAACCGTATAGTTTTTCAGAAGTAATACCTTTTCTTTCGTTATATTTTCTTGCGCCAACTAATTGGGCAGCACATTGTCGAACACCTTCTTCCAGATCATTTCTCTTGGCTTCCACAATGTGAAAAATCGGAATACTTATGTCGTAGGATTTTGTGTCTTTACTCAATATAAAATCACATTCACCCGTTAAGCCTGAATCTTTATCACCTACAAGTGTACTTTTTATTCAAACTTGAAATGAGAAATGTTAGTCCGCTGAAAAATAGTCCTAAACCCAATAACATACAAATAGTGCTCATTGGATGCCCTAATTTTGTCGTCCAAGCAAATGCGTTTAACAGCCAGCCTAAAATTATTGCTCCAATTGAAATTAATATTTTTTTCTTCTTTGTCATTTTGTTACTGTTTTTTGTAAATCCATTTTTCACTCCACCAACAAAAAACTCCCATAATGGTCATTTGTATAGTACCCCTTCCCATCAGACCCCGTAATTAACCGTTCCGCCCCACGATTTTTGCCTTGTATTTTTGGATTCACGTCCCATTCTTGATACTCAATTCGTTTGCCTGACTTATCCTTTTTCGGAAGTAATCCCTCATAATTCCCGAATCTTCGCCCACCTACATATCCACTCATTGCCATGCTATTCTCACGGACATATTTCAATACTTTTAAAGCCTTCTGAGGCACATCGCCCGTCCGAATATCCGTCTGAGTTTTATCCACACGATTCTCAGAGGCATATTTTGAGTTTTCGTTATTATTCCTATCTCTTTTATGCTTTTTTCGATGTTTTTTAAAACGTTTTTCCGTAGAATCACCCTCATTTTGCTCTTGATAAGCCGATTTTTCCTGATTTTGAGACGTTTTTTCAGAAGGCTGGCAGCTTGATAATGTGCCAATTAGGAGGAAAAGGAGGAGTAATATGTTTTTTAAGAATGTCATGTTATTGGAGTTGTTTCAAAGGGGATTCTGTCTGAATCAGGATTTTAGGATGGTAGGATTTTCAGGATACTGATAATAATTTTTTACAAAATCCTGTACATTCTACCATCCTTTAATCTTGATTCAGACAAAATGAACGCATTTTGACAATTCATTTTAACAAATTTACCGAAAACTCATTCACCACAACATCTATAGCCCTCAATATTTGCAAAACACCTCAAATTTCACGAAATTTGTATAATAAGCAATTATTTAGTTATGAATTATAAGTTATGAATTATGAGGTTTTGGAATAATATCTGTTCTATAAAAAACTCATACCTCATACCTCATAATTAATAACTAAAAAAGAATCCCCAACGAAAAAGAGGAGGGAAGAACCCTAACAGTTTCTCTCAGTAGTTTTAAGGGTTAATTTGTTTAATTAATTATTTAATGCATTAATTATCAGTGTCTTAACTATTAATTTTCAACTATTAACCATTAACTACCCAGCCACTCATATTCAAAAAAACTATGTCAGAACAAACCAGTAACATTATCCCCATTAACATTGAAGACGAAATGCGGGGAGCGTACATTGACTATTCGATGTCCGTTATTGTTTCCCGTGCTTTGCCCGATGTCCGTGATGGACTCAAACCCGTTCACCGCCGTGTGCTATTCGGAATGGATGAATTGGGGGTTAATTACAACAAATCCTACAAAAAATCTGCTCGTATTGTAGGGGAGGTTTTGGGTAAATTTCACCCACACGGTGATACCTCCGTATATGATGCGATGGTGCGTATGGCTCAACCGTGGTCGTTGCGTTATCCACTCGTGGATGGTCAGGGTAATTTTGGTTCGGTTGATGGAGATTCTCCCGCCGCTATGCGTTACACCGAAGCCCGTTTAAAGCGTATTGCCGATGAATTATTGGGAGATTTAGGTAAAGAAACGGTTGATTTTCAACCAAATTTTGATGATTCTCTCCAAGAGCCAACCGTCCTTCCTGCCAAAATTCCGAACCTTCTTTTGAATGGTACAACTGGTATTGCCGTGGGTATGGCTACCAATATGGCTCCCCATAATTTGACCGAAATTGTTTCTGGAATCATCGCCTATATTGATGACCGTGATATTACGATTGAGGGTTTGATGGAATATATTAAAGCCCCAGATTTTCCAACGGGCGGTACAATTTATGGTGTTACGGGTGTTAAAAATGCCTTTGAAACGGGTCGTGGACGTATTGTGGTTCGTGGAAATGCAACTTTTGAGACTTCAAAAACAGGTAAAGACCAAATCGTTGTTTCCGAAATTCCTTACATGGTTAATAAAGCATCGTTGATAAAACAATGTGCTGATTTGGTGAATGATAAGAAAATCGAAGGAATCTCAGAAATTCGTGATGAGTCAGACCGTCAAGGAATGCGTATCGTGTTTGATTTGAAACGTGATGCCGTGCCAAATGTGGTTCTGAACAATTTATACAAACAATCGGCTCTTCAAAATTCGTTCTCGGTCAATAACGTTTGCCTTGTAAAAGGTCGCCCATATACCTTGAATTTGAAAGATTTGATTCATTATTTCGTAGAACACCGTAACGAAGTAGTCGTCAGAAGAACCCAGTACGATTTGCGTGAAGCCAACAAAAGAGCTCATATCTTAGAAGGTTTTATGATTGCGTTGGATAATTTGGATGCAGTTATCAAATTGATTCGTGAGTCTCGTGACCCAAATACGGCTCAGGCTGGTTTGATTGCGAACTTTGGACTTTCTGAAATCCAGTCAAAAGCCATCCTCGAATTACGTTTACAGCGTTTGACGGGTATGGAGCGTGATAAAATCGTGGCAGAATACGAAGAAATTAAGCGTGTTATTGATGATTTAGAAGATATTTTGGCAAAACCAGAGCGTCAATTACAAATTATCAAAGACGAATTGATTGATATTAAAGAACGTTACGGAGATGCTCGTCGCACGCAAATCAACATGACGGATGATGAATTCTCGGTTGAAGACATGATTGCGGATGATGAAATGTTAATCACCGTTTCAAATCAAGGCTACATTAAACGTACCCCAATTAATGAATACAAATCTCAAAATAGGGGAGGAGTAGGTTCGAGAGCCGTTGCCACGAAGGATAACGACTACACTGAACACCTATTCACTGCCACGATGCACAACTGGTTATTATTCTTTACTGAAAAAGGAAAATGCTTCTGGTTGAGAGTTTATGCAGTTCCCGAAGGTTCAAAAGTAGCGAAGGGTCGCCCAGTGCAGAATTTGATGAATATCGAAAGCGGAGATTCAATCCGTGCAGTTATCAATGTAAAATCAATCACCGACCCTGACTATATCAACAATAATTTTATTGTGATGTGTACTCAGGACGGAACGATTAAGAAAACCACTTTGGAGGCATATTCACGTCCACGTCAAAATGGTATCATCGCCATCACGATTCGTGAAAATGACCGTCTGTTGGATGTTTCTCTAACAAATGGTAATAATCATATCATCATTGCGACAAATACAGGTCGTTCAGTACGTTTTGAAGAATCTCGTGTTCGCCCAATGGGACGTTCAGCCGCAGGTGTAAAAGGTATTTGGATTGATGAAGAAAAAGTTAATGAATTAGCCATCGGAATGGTGTGTATCGAAGACCCAGAAACGCAACAGTTATTAGTAGTTTCAGAAAAAGGATTCGGTAAACGTTCAGACGTAGAAGATTATCGATTAACCAACCGTGGAGGAAAAGGAGTAAAGGCTCTGAATATTACCGAAAAAACGGGTAACTTGGTGGCAATCAAGGAAGTAACGGATAGTAATGACTTAATGATTATTACTAAATCTGGTATTTTAATACGTATGGCAGTTGCAGATTTACGAGTAATGGGACGTAATACCCAAGGCGTAAAACTGATCCGCTTGAAAAACGAAGCCGATGAAATTTCATCTGTAACCAAAATCGTAAAAGACCCAGAGGAGGAAGAAATCGTTGATGCCGAAGTGGTTGAAACTAATGGAGTTGTGGCTGAAACTAATGATATAGTTGGGGAAACAACGCCAGAAATCACCGCTGAATCAACAGGGGAGGAGGGAAGCGAAGAATAATTAACAGTTAATAATTATCAATTAATAGTTTGTAGGACGACTTAAAAAAAACTATTCATTATTAATTGATAATTATTCATTGATTTGTTAATCTTTTGTTAAGAAAGTAACTTCCGAAATGATTAATCGTTACAAGTAAAAATTAAGCAAAACTATTTACCAACCGTTTACCGTTCACCCTTAACCGTGTACCGTAAAAATAAACCCCAATCGTTTACCGTCCACCATTTACCGTGTACCGTAACATTAACCAAACCATATCAAACAAAAATGAGAAAACTAACACTTGCCCTTTTTGCCATATTATTGACAGCGGGAGCAACCTTCGCCCAAGCGGACAAATTGATACTCGAAGCTAATCGCAAGGCGATGAATGAGGCTAAGAAAAAAGCTGATGAATCTGTCATGAAAAAAGATTCATTAAAATCTAAAACATGGCAAACTCGTGGAGAAGCCTATTTGGATATTGCCATTTCTAATGATACTGTCATTATGAAAACTGAGCCAACTTCTGCATATAAAGCAATGGCTAATTTTAAGAAATCACTTGCTCTTGATGCAGCATCACCAGCTAAAAAATATTTATCATACGTAATTGGTAAAGATGGTAAACCTGAGCAAGAAGGACAAAAAATGTACAGTGCTTTCTTGAATGGTGGAATCATGAAATACCAAGCCAAGGATTTTCCAGGAGCAGTTAAGGATTTAAAAATGGCAATGGAAGTTGCTCCAAAAGATACCCTTGCAGCAAATTACACGGGTGTAATCGGTCAATTAGCCAAAGATGACGCTTCGGCTAAAATGGGATTTGAGAAATATATTGAGTTAGGAGGTAAAGATGCAACCGTAATTTATGCCTTAGCTCAGATGTATAAAAATGAAAATAACGAAGAAAAAGCCCTTGCCATCATTGATAAAGGTATTGCTTTGAATCCTACTAATAAAGATTTGAAGTCCGAGAAAATCAATATGTTATTGGGTTTCAAGAAGATAGATGCAGCCATCAAAGAAATGGAAGCATCCGTTGCGGCGGGTTCTAAAAATGCCCAAGAAGTATTAAATCTTGGTATTCTGTATGATAATAAGGTTCAGGAAATGGAAAGAGAAGCAAAAGGATACAGAGACCAATTATCAAAAGGTAATGTAGATGGTTTGAATAAAAAGGTTCAAGCACAAAGAGATAAAATTAGTGCTTACGATGAAGAAATTAAACGTTTGAGTGATAAAGCTAAAAAAGAACCCAAAACTGCGGCAAATTCAAAAAAGCAAATAGGAGAGGTGAGCCAGATGAAAGACGAAGCCAATGGAGCTTTGGCAAAACTTAATGAAGAGCAAGCCAAACAAGCGGCAACAGCCACAAATACGGGTGATGTTTCTAAAAAATTAGCTGATTTACAAGTAAAGCAAGATGAAGCCAGAGCAAATGCTATTAAAAATTATAAAAAAGCACTGGAAATGGAACCCGAAAATTATGATGTTAATTATAATATGGGTGTAATGAGCTTCAATGAGGCAGTTGAAATTAAGAAAAAAGTAGATGCAATGGATATGGCTACTTACAAAACAGATGGGAAAGCCATTGAAGAAAAGTCAACGGCAAAGTTCAAAGAAGCATTACCATTTTTTGAGAAAGCATATACTTTAAAGAAAGAAGATGATTTGAAATCAAGTTTGAGAAGTTTATACCAAATCTTGAAGATGGAAGAGAAGTTGAAAGCACTTGGAGAGTAATCAAATTAGATATTATGATGAAGGTCTTGGACGAAAGTTCAAGACCTTTTTTATGTAAAATGAATTGTCTGAATAAAAAATTTTGGAACTGAGAGAGAGTATATGAAATACTTGTGGATAAGTGAAGGGCAATTTTGGAATGTTGTATTTAACATAATGTAAATTATACAACTTTCAAATATCTTTGAAAGTTGTATAAGAATGAGCCTTCGGCATGGTCTGAGAAGTATCGAGAGGGGCTGTTGAGGAGTATGTTATAATATGGGTATAAGAAGTGATTATGTGGACGTTTTGGCAGAGATTTGCCAAGATTTTCTATAAAACTAACCGCCTGAGAATCCTTTGGATATTTTTGTTTGGTGTTGTGTATTGGTTACTTAATTGTCAGCGGGGTTTATTTGCAGTAAATTTTTAAAGTTGAATATGTATGTGGTCGTCGTGGCGAACAGCATTACAACCAGTTCTATGAATCTTATTTGAGCTATCAAATCCCAAGCGAGTTTGTAGATGAGGTTCTAAATAAATTCGTTTGATGAGATTATTCTGAACACATAATTCTAAAAATCGTTGAGTTCGGACAGCATCAAATTTGAATTTAATTTTCTGAAATTGAGGTGTAATTTTTCGTAAATAATTGTGTTTGAAATCATTACTACAATCCGCACAAACTTTTGGATAATCATATTCGCCTTGAACATATTTGATGAATACATAAATAACTCCTCCAACTTGTGTCAGAATCGTCAGAATTATGAATAAAAATATCGTTTTTAGTATATTTTTCATTGGGTAAATTACTTCTCTCCCCCTCTCCTAATCCTTGATTTTCTTTTGAACTAAAAAAATAGTTTATTGTAAGTTAATTATTTAGGTGGAAATTTCTTATAAATATCCCCACGAGTCAGAACCGTAATGACAATCACAAAAGGGTCATCTACTTCAATCCCAATTCTCCAATCACCAACCCTTATCCTGTAATAATTAGTATTCTTCTTCTGTCCAGCCATTCTTTTAAAATCAATACCAGAAGATTCTAAGCTATCACTTTCTTCTAAAACAGTTAGGTTTTTACTTATTGCAGCTTGAATTTCTTGTGGTAATTTTGAGGCTTGCTTGATAAACTTATTTCTCAATATTAACTCCATCCAAGTAGTTTTTTAGCATCTGCAAAAGACATGGTAATTTTTTCTTCTTCTGTTAAATTAGTCATCTCTTGAAGCATTAAATAATCTTCAACATCTTCATTATCAATGACTTGCATGATCTTTTCCATATCATCCACAGAGAAAGAACCTCTATTTTTCTTTACGGAAAATGAAGAGGCTGGAATTCCTAACTTTTTAGCGATATAGTCATTTCTGTAACCCGAAACATCAATTAATGTATTGATATTCATGACTAAATTTTTGTAATTTGAAACAATATCTATTCCCATTGTTATAAATATTTAATAATTTTGAAATATATTATATACAAATATAGCAATAATAATTTATTACTTATCCAGTATCCCCTTCAAATCCGCAGGAGAATACTTCACCGACTTCAAAACCTTATTATCAGCCGTTCTATAAACCAAGAATTTATTACCATCTTGTACAATTTCTGCCTCAGTGCCGTCTTTTTTGGCATAATGATTCACGGTTGCTTCGGCTTCTTCATACGTACTACACGCCTTCGACATATTCGAGCGTTGTACTTCATTGAATAAATCTACGAATTTTTCTCCCAAACCAAACTCCAAAACCGCACCCGAAAGTACATACTGAATATCACAAAGTGCATCTGCCACTTCCACAAGGTCTTGATTATCAATGGCTTCTTGTAGTTCTTTTAATTCTTCGGCAATCAGACTTACTCTTAATTTACAACGGTCTGCCGAAGGAATTTGTGGGTTTTCTAATATAGGTGCTTTGAATGTACGGTGAAATTCGGCTACTTGGTTTAATGAATCTATCTTTTGCATGAGTTTTGGATTAATTTATACCCAAATTTACACATATTGTACTTTATTTGTGGAACACTATCTACAATAATGTATATAATTTGTTAAGTGCCTAATATTCAGCAAGTTACATATTCACGTGGAACACTTATATGTAATTAATTGACAATCAGGCAGTTATATATTTTGTAAAATATATATTGAAAATAATTTGTGTAAATCATAAGCTAAAATCGTAAATTAGATTAACGAATTGCTTAAACTCATTTTCAAAACTTAACTATTTATGAAAAAACTCTGTCTTTTTATACTATTAT
>JAYUOX010000385.1:0-8689 GCA_043760595.1 Cytophagales bacterium | reverse complement strand
AACTTCTCAAAATACAACATTACAATTAGAATTACTTTCAGCATTTGATGGATTTTTCAATATTGATTTGAGCCTTCAATATTCTGTTGATAAACTTACTATCAATAGTGATTTTTATGATTTCCAACGGGCTAATAATACTTTTTCTTTTCACGAGAGAATGAAATTAAGGATTTCTCAATCACTAAAAGGGTATATTAGAGGAGAACAATATATTATCAAAAATGATAGGAATACAAGTACAAACCAGATTTTCGATTTTCAACTAAATTATGCTTCTCCTAAAAGTAAAATTTCTTTGTCATTAGATATAAAAAATATTTTGAATACCAATAATTATACCCTACAATCAATCAGTGATTATTCCGTGAGTCAAATACAATATAATCTCCTTCCCCGATGGATATTATTAGGGTTTGGGTATCAATTTTAAACAAAAAGACCCCCAAATGGCACAAGTGTTCCATGTTTCCTTGGCTGGTAGAACACTCGCCGTCCCGTGGCTCGGTCTCCCAATCAGCCAACTTGCGGCAGCACCACGAGGAGTAGATTATGAGTTCCCAAAATAGTAGCAAAAGGTCATTGAATAATATTTCAATGACCTTTTGCTACCCCATCTGGTGCAAGTGTTCGATAATTCATCGTTCCCCAAATGGCACAAGTATTCGATAATTCATGGTTCAAGTCTGCGACTTGGACAGTTTCTTGATTGCCCAGTCAAATCAAATATGTTTTTGTACCATGTTATTGCCTGAAATATTCACAAAAATACGTTTTCTTAACATTTTTAGAATTATTTTCTTCAAACGCTACCTCACCAACTCCACCCAACCCTTCAAAGTCAAAGTCGAACTATTAGGGTCAAGGGTCAAGAATTTTGTTTCGCAAGTATAAAAATAAGACCCCGCAGGCAACGGATTTCCAGAAGCATCATTGCCGTTCCATTCTAATTTTGGACCTGTGTATTCAAATACCTTCTGCCCCGCCCGATTATAAACCACAAACATTACCGACAGTACAAATCGTGGACATTTCATGGCTTGGAAAATATCGTTTTTACCGTCTCCGTTTGGCGTAAAGATATTTGGTAATTCAAAATTCCCACAATTGTCTTTACAAACTACATTACTACGCCCACTCTCTGTTCCAAAACGGTTAGTTGAGGTTACGTAATAACAACCAATAAACGAATCCGTCTTGGTATGCGTAAACGTAGTAGCAGGTGGTTTTGGAGAAGTTACTTCACCAATTTTCGTAAAATCAGCCCCTACTGCTGGTGCATAATAAACAGAATATTTTACAATATCTTTATCACAATCTGCCCCTGTACCCGATTTTTCTGGATTTGTCCAAGTCAATTTATTACTGAAAGACGTTGGATTACAATTAGACTCGTCCTTGTTGTACTGACCACAATCTAAGGCATCAATCAACAAGTTAGGTGGACAAATTACTAAATCTGTCTTAGGAGCTGCACAGGTAATCTGCGAGAAATTGTACAATAAAGCGGGTCGTATTTTAGGGTCTCCATACGTACCAACGGTTTCTACTTTGTAGCAATACGATGAATCAGGCGACATTTTAGCCGTTACTATACCATCGGGAGGGTAAGTATCTTTACCTGTATCGGTAAAACTAAATGTTCCCGTTACAGGCACATCCGCAATCCGATTAAATACTCCTGAACCTTGTTTGGTTTCCCGATAGACTCTATGCGTTTGGTTTTGATTATTCCACGGCACAGTGGCTTGCCAAGACAAATTCACCGAGCGAATATCGCCCACAGCCGCCAAACGTACACTACTGGCATTTTCGGTAGTGTCCAAAGCCGTCAATCCAGTAGCATTTGTATAATAAAATACCAAACGATAGCGATAGGCATTATCAAGCGTATTCAAGGCTTTATCCGTGAAAAGTGTATCAGGTTTGCCCGCCGTCAAATCGGTATCAATATTTGGCGAAACCTGAGCAAAACCCGTAGCACCCGTTTGTCCAGTAGCTCTAAACAAACGATACTGATAAGGTGCTTTGTATTGAGTTTTATCCAAACTAACTGGACGAGTCCATTTTACCGTAATTTCACCCGTGGTAGCATTGGTTTTATCAACCGTAACATTGGTAATCACGGGACCTTGAAAAGGCAAATTAGCACAGGCTTGGTCGGAGGTTACACTCATGGTAGAATTTGTACCATTGGTAAATTGTACCAAAGTTCTATAACTATAATCAGTGTTGCGTTTAAGATTTTTATCGATAAACGTTGTGGTATTTACAGGTACACGCCCTACTTCTACATATCCCTCTGAGGCGGGTAAGCCAACAGTACAAACAGCGGGAACATACGTAGAACAGCCCTCTTTACGATAAATAATAATAACAGCCCCTGCATTCTGACAAGCATAACTATCCCATCTCAGCGTCATTGCTCTGTTGCCAGCATCGGTAGTCAGTTTTAAGTTCTTGATACGTGGAGCAATCACTTTTATTCGCCAGTTTTTACTATCCACCAAACTCGGAATACTTTTGGAAGCGGGTATATCCTGTACTTTAAACAAAATATCGTAAGGTTCTTGCCGAACATGATTACAAGTAGTTTGCCACCTAAAAGTACCCGATGCTGGCGAAGAAGGATTAGCTCCAGTCTGAACAAACGTAGCGTATTCGGGTGAAATAAAGGTAGTTCCGTCTGGGAGTTTATAAACTGCCCCCGTAGAAAAAAGGCTCATATTATCTAATCTACCTTGTTTAGCGGGCGTATCAGCGGCAGTAATCACTTGATTGATAAGCGTTCCAGCTTCTACACAAATATCCTCGGGGACTTTAATTTTAGGGGCAGCATTATCAGCATCTTTCACTTCGATTTGCATATCCCGAACCGTTATCGAAATCAGTACACCATTACGCCATTCTTCAACGATGAACGCACAGTTGTACAAGCCTATTTCCTGTGGAACATCCCAAATCAAATCGCCCGTATTTTTATTAATGGTAAATGAACTCGGTGTTGAGGCTACCTCATTGGGTTGAACAAAACCCGTAATCGCCAGCCCTCTTTGTTTACAATCATCTTGGTCTCCTTTTTTACAATTAATTAGTTTATAAGCCAAGCTATCCCCCTCTACATCAATAGCATTAGGATTATGAATAAATTTTTGACCCACCACCGCCGTCAAATCCACCGCAGGATTCAATAAAATGGGCGTAGAGTTCTGCCCCAAACCTGGATTTACCTTCAAAATCGTTTCTACATAAAACGCAACTTGGTCGGAAGGTGCTGGAATATTCTTAACATCTTTATTTCTGTTTGGGATAGCTATTGTAACTTTATAGTCTCCTGCCGCTGCAAAGGTATAAATAGCTTTGTAAACTCCCTTAGCCACACCGTTTCCTATATCTTCGCCTTGTCCATTACCATTTATTCTGGGAACTTCCAAAACAACGCCCAAGCCATCTCCAAAACAGAATTTAACTGATTTTTGGTCTGTCCACGCTCTTATTCCAGTATTCAAATCGCAGTAAATCGTGAGTGTAAACTCATACGTCAAGGCAGTTGTAGAAATCCTCTTTATCGTGATTTCCCCTCCTCTCATGTGTGTAGCGAAAGAAGTGGTAGTAGCAAACAAGCTCAGGCAAATACCCAAAACGAGTGTATATAGTAATTTTAATTTCATTTGATGTTGAATAAAAATTCAGGCTTTTGCCCACAAGTTAAAACAATATTCTTTTTTACTAATTAATAAAACAATATTTTAAAACATTAAGTTGAAAAGTTGTCTGTAATTTGTTGAACAGGGAATAAATAAGTTTTTTAACAAAATTCTATTTTATTGTAAAAAAACGTAAAAAGATAGTAAATAATTGCTAAAAAGTAATAGATTATTTGAAAGACAAACGTTTGGGTAGTAGTTTTGGGGGTAGTTAGTGGTTGATAGTTATTAGTTACTGGTTATTAGTTATTGGTTATTAATTTTCGATTAGTTTGTGTGTATCTTCTATATTTGAAATCATAAAAATATCAAGTACAGAAGTATAACCAAACCGATAACCAGTAACTAATAACCGATAACTAATAACCAGATAACCAATAATTAATAACAAATAACAAAAATCATTATGTCTTGGGTAACAAAAACATTATCAAGTTCGCTGGGCAGAAAGCTCATTATGGCAGTTACAGGACTATCATTAATTGCTTTTCTTACGGTGCATTGCGGCATTAATGCCAGTATTTTCTTAAACGATGGTGGACACACTTTTAACGAAGCCGCTGAGTTTATGTCAAATAATCTTTTCATCAGAGTAACCGAAGTAGGTTTGATGGCAGGGTTTATCATTCACATTGTGGATGGATTGATGCTCTGGAAATCAAATGCTGACAAACGCCCTGTGAAATACGCCATCGTAAAAGGTGAAGCAAACTCAACGTGGTATTCACGTTCGATGGGACTCTTGGGGTCTTTATTGTTAATTTTCTTAGTAATTCATTTACGTCACTTTTGGGTAGTGAGTCGTTTTACGGATGAAATCACCAGCGGACGTGAAACGCTTTTTGGAGAAATGCTGGAAGTATTCGCTAATCCAATACCAGTAGCAATCTATGTTTTGGGCTGTCTTTCATTGGCTTACCATCTGTTACACGGTTTTCAGAGTGCTTTCCAAACAATGGGGTGGAATCACCCAAAATATACACCATTTATTAAATCATTAGGTGCAGGATTTTCAATTCTTATTCCTTTGATTTTTGCAGCAATGCCAATTGCCATGTACTTTGGGTGGATAGCTTGAAGTTATTAAGTTCTCTAAGTTATTAAATCTCTAAATCATTAAGTTTGGATTAATAACTTAACAACTTAAAATTTAACAACTTGTAAAAAACAGTTTTATGTCAACTATATTAGATGCTAAAATACCATCAGGTGCAATTGATGAAAAATGGACGAAGTTCAAATCATCAGTTCCTTTGGTAAACCCCGCCAATAAGCGGAATATCGAAATCATCGTGGTCGGTACTGGCTTGGCTGGTGCTTCGGCGGCGGCTTCTTTGGCAGAATTAGGCTACAAAGTCAAAGCATTTTGTTTTCAGGATTCACCCCGTAGAGCCCACTCTATTGCGGCTCAGGGTGGTATCAATGCTGCCAAAAACTACCAAAACGACGGTGATTCAACTTATCGTCTTTTCTACGATACCATCAAAGGAGGAGACTATCGTGCCAGAGAAGGCAATGTTCACCGTTTGGCGGAAGTATCTGGTTCAATCATCGACCAATGCGTAGCACAAGGTGTTCCTTTTGCTCGTGAGTACGGTGGATTATTGTCGAACCGTTCTTTTGGTGGAACACAAGTACAACGGACATTTTATGCCGCAGGACAAACTGGACAGCAATTGTTGTTGGGTGCGTACTCAGCTTTACAACGTCAAATTGGTCTCGGAAATGTAACCATGATGACTCGCCACGAAATGATGGACGTAGTAATGATTGACGGCAAAGCCCGTGGAATCATTGCTCGTGATTTGATTTCGGGTAAATTAGAAAGACATTTTGGACACGCTGTTTTGTTGTGTACAGGTGGTTACGGAAACGTTTTCTATCTTTCTACCAACGCAATGGGTTCTAACGTAACTGCCGCTTGGAAGGCTCACCGCAAGGGTGCATTTTTCGCTAATCCATGTTACACCCAGATTCACCCAACGTGTATTCCTGTATCAGGCGACCACCAATCGAAATTGACTTTGATGTCAGAATCGTTGAGAAACGATGGTCGTATTTGGGTTCCTAAAAAACAAAATGATACTCGTTTGGCGATTGATATTCCAGAAGAAGAAAGAGATTATTATTTGGAACGTCGTTATCCTGCCTTCGGAAATTTAGTACCCCGTGATATTGCCTCACGTGCCGCCAAAGAGCGTTGCGATGCGGGCTATGGTGTAGGAACTTCCAAAATGGCGGTTTACCTTGATTATGCTGAAGCGATTTTACGTTACGGAAAAGGTGAAGCCAACAAAAAAGGTATGCAAAATGCCTCAGACGAAGAATTACAAGCGATGGGTAAGGCTGTGGTGAAGGAAAAATACGGTAACTTGTTTGATATGTACAAACAAATTACTGGCGAAGACCCTTACACTTTACCAATGCGTATTTATCCAGCGGTTCACTACACAATGGGCGGACTTTGGGTTGATTATAACTTAATGACCACAGTACCAGGGCTTTACGCTTTGGGAGAAGCCAATTTCTCTGACCACGGTGCAAACCGTTTGGGAGCATCGGCATTGATGCAAGGACTGGCGGATGGATATTTCGTATTGCCATACACTATTGGAGCATATTTGGCGAGTGATATTCGTACCAAAGCTATTCCAACGGATTCAACAGAATTTGTGGAGGCTGAAAAGGCTGTTGAAGAACGCATCAGTAAATTAATGAACATCAAAGGCACGAAATCGGTTGATTATTTCCATAAAAAATTAGGAAAAATCATGTGGAATGAATGCGGAATGTCTCGTAGCGAAGCGGGTCTGAAAGGGGCAATTACTGAGATTCAAGGGCTAATTCAAGAATTTTGGTCAGACGTAAGAATCCCAGGAGATTCGGACGAATTTAATCCAGAATTAGAGAAAGCGGGTCGTGTAGCTGATTTCTTAGAATTAGGTGAATTGATGTGTGTCGATGCTTTGACCCGTAATGAATCTTGTGGAGGACACTTCCGTGAGGAGTTCCAAACCGAGGATGGCGAAGCATTGCGTGATGACGAAAACTTTGCTTTCGTTTCTGCATGGGAATACAAAGCTCAATCATCATTCGAGTTACACAAAGAAGAATTAGTGTACGAAAATGTGAAAATCGCTCAGAGGTCTTATAAGTAGGGGTTGGGGGTTAGGATTTGTTAGTAGGGGATGGGGGTTAGGTGTTGATGGAATAATTAATTGATTCCCAGATGATTACACAAATGAACATCGTCTTAAATACGTGATTACATAATCTTAAATACAAACGTTTTGTCATCAATTTGAAATCCATATCCCAACCCCAAAATCCTAACCCCTAATAAAAAATGATAAATAGTTATAAAGACTTACGAGTTTGGTAAAAATCTATCGAACTTGTAACTTTTATATACAATTTGTCCAAAATTTTTCCAAAAGATGAGACTTTTGGACTTACTTCTCAACTCAAAAGAGCAATTGTTTCTGTTTCGTTAAACATTGCGGAAGGTTATGGAAGACATAGTACCCAGAGTTATATTCAATTTTTAAGAATAGCTCGGGGTTCAATTATGGAGTCAGAAACGTGTATTATTATTTCAGAAAATTTAGGTTATATTACAAATATTCAGGCGTTAGAGGGTAAAAGGAAAATAGAAGAAGTTTTGATTTTATTGAACAGTTTAATCAAGTCACTTAATGAAAAACTGAATCTTTCGAGCGAAAATAAATCCTAACCCCAAACCCCCAAATCCTAACAAAATATGGAAGGAAATATGAACTTGTCTCTTAAAGTTTGGAGACAAAAAAATGCAAACTCGGAAGGTAAATTCCAACAGTACAACGTCCAAGGCATTTCAGAAGATATGTCGTTCTTAGAGATGTTTGATGTTTTGAACGAGCGTCTCATCAACGAAGGCGACTCACCCGTAGCCTTTGATCATGATTGTCGTGAAGGTATTTGTGGGATGTGTTCAATGTACATCAACGGCGAACCTCACGGACCTAACAAAGGCGTTACGACTTGTCAATTGCACATGAGGTCGTTCAAAGATGGTGATACCATCACGGTAGAGCCGTGGAGAGCCAAAGCCTTTCCGATTGTGAAAGATTTAGCCGTAAACCGTTCAGCCTTTGACCGTATCATCGCATCGGGTGGATATGTATCCGTAAATACAGGCAACGCCCAAGATGCCAATTCGTTGCCAATTCCAAAAAATAATGCGGACGATGCTTTTATGGCAGCGGCTTGCATTGGCTGTGGGGCGTGTGTGGCGGCTTGTAAAAACGCTTCGGCGATGTTATTTACTTCGGCAAAAATCTCACAATTAGCCCTACTTCCACAAGGACAGGCAGAACGCACGATGCGTGCCGAGAAAATGGTTGCCCAAATGGACACAGAAGGTTTCGGAGCGTGTACCAACACAGGAGCTTGCGAGGCTGAATGTCCAAAAGGAATCTCATTAGAAAATATTGCCAGAATGAACCGTGAGTATTATGGAGCGGTGCTTTCTTCAAAATAAAAGGGTTTAGCACAATCAAAAAAGCCGTTTCAAGTCTTTGGAATGGCTTTTTTGATTATTCTCTAAAAACAATTTCTTCAACCGAAGGATATTTTAACAACTTTGAGAAATCGGTTTTCCAGAAATCCAAGTCTAATAATTGTCCCTCTGTGTCGTGGGTGAGCGTAATCATCACGGACGTATTGTCGGTATCAATGTATTCTACCTGTATCAAATCTCCTGCATAGGCATCGGGATTATTGTTCAGACTGATACTTCCCATTTTCCCTCCCTCATACTCAAAAACCTCTTCATTAATCGGATAATTCGCTACGTTTAAATTGAGTTTTTCCAATAAAAACAGGATTAAATCCCTTTCGTTTGGTCTTATTTTTCTGGTTTGATTCATTTTGTGTTACTTTTTGTATTTTTGTAAATATACAAGGCAATTCAACGATGGCAAAGAAAAAAGAATGGCGTGAAG
>JAYUOX010000384.1:0-63978 GCA_043760595.1 Cytophagales bacterium | reverse complement strand
GATTAAGTCGCAGAACCATTTTTATGTCCTAAACTACCCCCTTACAAGGGTTTTGAACCCTTGTAAGGGGTCTTGCGACTTAAAGTCTATAGTTCCGTAATTTTTCTATTGAAATATATTTTTTTTGAAATATCCAAAGAAAAAATATTCTAATTTTAATTTCATCTCAATATTCTGCAATTTTGAGTTTTGAATAGTAGTTTTGCAGAAGAAATATATTTAACATGGTTTCAGAAGTCCTTTTCTGAACAAATAACAAACATATCATGGCTTTTGACTTAGAAATGATTAAAGCGGTTTACGAAAGAATGCCCGCTCGTATTGAGGCAGCTCGTAAATTAGTTGGCAGACCGCTTACCTTAACTGAAAAAATCCTTTACTCTCACTTGTGGGAAGGAAATCCATCAGCAACTTTCGAGAGAGGAAATTCTTACGTGGATTTCGCCCCTGACCGTGTGGCGATGCAAGATGCAACGGCTCAAATGGCACTTTTGCAATTTATGCAAGCGGGTCGTCCACAGGTCGCTGTTCCTTCGACGGTTCACTGCGACCACTTGATTGAGGCAAAAATTGAATCAAAAACTGACCTTTCAGTGGCAGTTGATAAAAATAAAGAAGTTTACGATTTCCTTTCGTCGGTATCTGATAAATACGGTTTAGGTTTCTGGAAACCAGGTGCAGGAATTATTCACCAAGTTGTTTTAGAAAACTATGCTTTCCCTGGCGGAATGATGATTGGAACAGACTCACATACCGTTAATGCAGGTGGTTTAGGTATGATTGCGATTGGTGTGGGTGGTGCGGATGCTTGCGATGTGATGGCTGGTTTAGCTTGGGAGTTGAAATTTCCAAAATTAATTGGCGTAAAATTGACAGGTAAATTAAATGGCTGGACTTCGGCAAAAGACGTTATCTTGAAAGTAGCGGGTATTCTAACCGTAAAAGGAGGAACGGGTGCAGTTGTCGAATATTTTGGAGAGGGTGCTACATCAATGTCTTGTACAGGGAAGGGAACAATCTGTAATATGGGAGCTGAAATCGGAGCTACGACTTCAACATTTGGGTATGATGATTCGATGGCTCGTTATTTACAATCAACTGGTCGTACAGAAGTTGCTGCTTTGGCAGATGGAATCCGTGAGCATTTAACGGCTGATTCTGAGGTTTATGCGAACCCAGAAACTTATTTTGACCAAGTAATTGAGATTGATTTAGATACACTTGAACCACACTTAAACGGACCTTTCACGCCTGATTTGGCAACGCCAATTTCTAAAATGAAAGAAATGGCTGAGAAAAACGGTTGGCCCACCAAAATTGAAGTTGGCTTGATTGGTTCATGTACAAATTCATCTTACGAAGATATTTCTCGTGCCGCTTCATTGGCTCGTCAAGTAGCTGCCAAAGGACTAAAAGCCAAGGCAGAATATACAGTAACGCCTGGTTCTGAGTTAGTTAGGTACACGATTGAACGTGACGGATTTGTTGATACCTTTGAAAGTATTGGTGGAAAAGTATTCTCGAATGCCTGTGGACCATGTATCGGTCAGTGGGCGAGAAAAGGGGCTGAAAAAGCTGAGAAGAATACAATCGTTCACTCTTTCAACAGAAATTTTGCAAAACGTGCTGACGGAAACCCAAACACCTATGCGTTTGTAGGTTCGCCAGAATTGGTAACGGCGATGGCAATTGCGGGAGATTTGACATTTAATCCTTTAACTGATTATTTGACAAATGAAGCAGGTGAGCAAGTGAAATTAGACGCACCAACTGGAAACGAATTACCGCCAAAAGGGTTTGATGTGGAAGATGCAGGTTACCAAGCACCAGCCGAAGATGGTTCGGGGGTAGAAGTAAAAGTTTCGCCAACGTCTGACCGTCTGCAATTATTAGAGCCTTTTGCAGCTTGGGAAGGTACAGATTTGACAGGATTAAAATTATTAATAAAAGCCAAAGGAAAATGTACAACTGACCATATCTCAATGGCAGGTCCTTGGTTGAAATACCGTGGGCATTTGGACAATATTTCTAATAATATGTTGATTGGGGCAGTCAATTTTGCGAATGACAAAACCGATAATGTTAAAAATCAATTATCGGGCGAATATGGAGCAGTTCCAGTCGTTCAACGTGCCTACAAAGCGGCAGGAATAGGCTCAATCGTAGTGGGAGACCAAAACTACGGAGAAGGTTCTTCTCGTGAACACGCCGCTATGGAACCACGTTTCTTGGGCGTGAGAGCAGTTTTAGTAAAATCTTTCGCTCGTATTCACGAAACAAACTTGAAGAAACAAGGAATGTTAGGCTTAACTTTTGCCAACGAAGCGGATTACGACAAAATCCAAGAAAATGATTCAATCGACATCAAAGGTTTAGGAACTTTTGCTCCAAATGTACCTTTGACAATCGTTTTAAATCATGCTGACGGAACTTCGGAAGAGATTTTGGCAAATCATACTTATAATGAACAACAAGTAGAGTGGTTTAAGGCGGGTGGTGCTTTGAATATTATTCGAGCTAATGTTGCGAAGTAGTAAATAATTTCAAGATTTGCCAACTTTTAGAAAGTTGGCAAATCTAATTTTTTAATAATTTAACCACCTCTTTCACATATTTAATCGTAAATTCAATCTCCTCCTCAGTCGTATATTTACCCAAACTAAACCGAACAGAAGCATAAGCTAAATCATCACTCAACCCAATGGATTTTAACACATAAGAAGGTTCAACGGAAGCGGAAGTACAGGCAGAACCACTTGAAACGGCAATATCTCTGAAACTATTTAAAAGGGTTTCACCGTCAACTCCTCCAAATGAAATATTGGTCAAATTAGGTAATCGGTGGTCAAGATTTCCATTAATTTTTATATTAGAAATATTTTCTAAAATTCCGTTTTCTAAGGTATCTCTCAATGCTTTAATCTTCTGATAATCAGCAGTTTGTTCTACTTGGGCAATGGTACAGGCTTCTCCCAATCCAACAATTCCAGTAACATTTAAAGTCCCTGACCGAAAGCCTCTTTCGTGTTTTCCTCCGTCCATTTGGGCAGTGAGTTTCCCAGACAGTTTCTTATTGATAAATAATGCTCCTACACCTTTTGGACCATACAATTTATGTCCAGACAAACTCAATAAATCAATATTTTTATCTTGAACATCAATCGGAATTTTACCTACTGCCTGAGTAGCATCGGTATGAAAAAAAATATTGTTTTTGCGAGCTAATTCTCCAATCTCTTTAATAGGCTGAATCGTCCCAATTTCATTATTAGCATACATTACGGAAATCAAAAAAGTATCAGATTGTACGGCTTCTTCAATTTGTTCAATACTAATTAATCCTGTTACATCAGGTTTCAGATAAGTAATAGTTGCACCTAATGTTAAAAGATGTTCACAAACATCCAAAATCGCTTTGTGTTCGGTTTGTACAGTAATGATATGTTTTTTATTTGGATAATTTATTTCAAATAAACCCTTGATAGCCAAGTTATTAGCCTCAGTTGCTCCGCTCGTAAAAATAATTTCTTTCGGATTAGCATTCATAAAATGTGCCACTTGAACTCTTGCTTTTTCAACGGCATCTTGGGCTGTCCATCCGTATAAATGTGAGCGAGAGGAGGCATTTCCAAAGTGTTCAGAAAAGTAGGGCAACATCTTTTCTAATACTCGTTTATCAACGGGAGTCGTGGCATTATAGTCAAGATAAATTGGTAATTTCATAACTTACTGTTTCTCGAAGTGACCGACGCTCGGTGGCACTTCGAGAAACCGAGTCTAATTATTCGTTCACTCTCGAAGTGCCACCGAGCGTCGGTCGCTTCAAGCTACAGTAAAAAAATGGGATAAACGTTTGTCTATCCCATTCATAAATCAATAATTGAATGATTATTTTCCTCCGAACAATCCGCCAAGAAGACCGCCTAAACCGCCTCCACCTTGTGCTTGTTGTTGCTGTCCACCGCCCATAAATTTACCAGCGATGTTCATAATATCTCCCATATCAACCTTTCCATCAGCCATTACGCCCATGATGTCAGTCATATTGAAAGATGAATCCTGTGGATCATTTGTTTTAGAAATCATAGATCCCAAAACACCTGGCAATACTTGTGAAACAATACCAGAAGCAGCACCAGTGCCCATACCGAATTTAGCCATTAAGCCACCAATGGCTTGTTGAGCTATTCCAGCTACGATTGGGTTTGACATCAAACCTCCACCACCGTTTCCACCTGCCTGACCACCAAGAAGTCCAGCCAAACCAGCCAATCCCGACTGTCCACCTTGTGCTTGTTGTTGCATTCCACCAGTGATTGCTCCTAAAATAGTTTGCATCGCATCATTATTCTGAGCATTTGGAATAGCAGGATTATTAACGATTGCTTCTTGTGAATTGTCTTGGATAAGACCCATTAATTGTTCTAACATGGTTTTTTCTTTTAATGTGATTATTTTTCAAAATTGTTACAATAATAGATAGAGTTTTTCTAATTTCAAGCATTATTCAAACGTTTATTTTTAATTGCGTGCTTATGACAACTATTATACCCTCCGAGTCACTTCTTAAACGAGAAATTTCTTTAAAAGAACAAATAAATATACTTTCTGCTGATTTACTTTATCCTTCGGAGTCCGATGAAAAAATTGAGTATTTTGAAATGGAACTTTCAACGGCTGAAAAACTTTCAATGGCTAATTTCAGAATGTTTAATGGAATACGTCCAGAGGTTGAAGTTCAAGAAATGGATTTTGAGGATTTTTTTAAACCACTCATCAAAATTGAGGATTGGTTTGAGGATAATGAAAAGAAATGGGCTGACGATAGCTTGAAGTTGAAAAATCTTTTTTCTGAAAAAGTAAAAGATTTTCAAATTTATAAAGTTGGGGCAATGGAAATTGACATTTATCTTTTTGGAAAATATGGAGAATGTCAATGGGTAGGATTGAAAACTAAGGTAATTGAAACTTAAAATTAGAGTATAATAGAGTATAAGAGGTTTCAACTGGGACGCACAGTCCTGTTTATTCAAACAAATGAACAGGACTGTGCGTCCCAGTTAAAACCTCTCATACTTAAAAAAAAGAGCGATTCAAATTGAACCGCTCTAAATTTCTATTTTATTTTATCGAAGCTGCTACTGCTTTGAACGCCTCTGGGTTGTTCATGGCTAAATCAGCTAATACTTTTCTATTTAACTCGATACCTTTTGCATGAACCTTACCCATAAATACTGAGTAAGACATTCCTTCCTGACGTGCGGCAGCGTTGATACGCTGAATCCACAATGAGCGGAAGTCTCTTTTCTTAACCTTGCGGTCACGGTATGCGTATTGAAGACCTTTTTCGATCTTATTTTTTGCTACTGTCCATACGTTTTTACCTCTTCCGTAAAAACCTTTGGCTAATTTGAGAATTTTTTTACGTCTTGCTCTTGACGCTACGTGGTTGACGCTACGTGGCATAATTTTGTTTGTTTTTTGAAATTTGGCGGTAAATTTTTACACTTAATGAGCCAATCTTCTGGTTGAACAATAACTGAATACAGTTATCAATTACCAGTTACCAATTATCAGAAAAGTAAATTACTGAAAAAATTGTTCATTGTTAATTGTTCACTGTTGATTGATATTACATAACTAACATTAAAGTTACTCTGTCCATATCTGCTGAACTTACTAACGTTGCGTGAACTAAGTTACGCTTACGTTTCGTAGATTTTTTAGTAAGAATGTGGCTATGATAAGCGTGTTTACGCTTGATTTTGCCTGTTCCTGTAACCTTGAAGCGTTTTTTTGCTCCAGATTTGGTTTTAATTTTTGGCATTTTGTTAAATGTTTAAAAATGAAAAGTATTGATTTTATAAAATAGAGTGCAAAGATACGGAGAAATTTAATACATAATTAAAAATACTCCTCAAAACGCTCGTACAAGGACGTAATGTAAGTTCGATTGCCATTTGGATTCTTCAAACTCTTGGTAAATTCATACCAATATCCATCTCCAATTGAAATAAATTTGCCCAAATTTGAAGGTTCTTTTTTAGAGGCTTTATCAGTAATAAAATCGCCCACGAAAACTTGCCCTAACAAGTCACTGGCTTCTTCCCAAGGAATGCTTCTGCTTGATTTCTCGCCATCAATTTCAGTAAATGCTTCCACAGTTCTATCAGTATAATGAAGGATTAATTCAAACACGGAAATCTTATTATTTGAGCCTAAATTCTTAAAAATCAATTTAAAAGGACTTTCTTTTCCATAGGTTTCATAAACCGTTTGAGCTAATTCTTGGAGCATATATTCCCAATCTTCTTGATTTTGAGGATTGCCAAAAGGTTTTTCATTGATGGATAATTCCAGGAAATTCTGTTCTTCCTTTAAGCCTTTTTTATTAGCTTTTTCGGGAGTAAAGGCTAATAATTTCAAGATTGGGGCTTTCCAAGTATTTGAAACCTCACCTGCCCATGCCAAATCCTCTTCGCCATTGAAACCTTCTTCCAAAATCTCTTCGTCCGTGAGTTCGTCTCTGTACGTGTAAGCAATTTCAAATTTAGTGTCAATAAAATCTTTCTTAAAATCGAATGTCAAAAGGATTTGATGTGAAAATGGTGGAGGTAAAATATCCGCTGTTTCAAATTTTATTTCTAAATGTTTTAGTTGTTCTATTTTCATAATTCTTAAAGTACAACAGGTTTCCAACTGAGACGCATAGTCCTGTTTATATGCGATTGAAACAGGACTATGCATCTCGGTTAGAATCCTGTAATACTTGTTATTTACCCACTGAAATCAAATTTGCAAACAAACGATACGCCCCAGGTACTCCCGCAGGTAATTGTCTAAAAAAGGCATATCCCGTAAAAATATAATTTCCTTTGCCGTGTTTTGCGTACAATAATCCGCCATCTAAGGGTTTTTCGTTGGGGTCATTTGATGATAAAATAGTTTCAAATTTAGCATCCCATTCATTGGCAAAGTACAATCCTCGCTCTTGAATCCAATTATCAAAATCTTTATTGGTAATTTTATTTGGAACGTTCAATAAAGGGCTCTCTGGCTTCAAAAAACGAATTTCTGCCTCCTCAACGGTTACTCTTTCTCTTGACACTTTGAATGGAAATGGTCCCATGCCGCCTTCTATTTTTTGTAATTGATTATTTACTTGATATTGAACAATCATGTTTCCACCTTTCTCAACATATTCCATCAATTTTTTCTGATAAAATTTCAAACGGTCTTCGGTATTGTACGCCCGCACACCCACAACTATTGCATCAAATTTTACCAAATCCTCATTAAATTCTTTTTCGGTGAGCATCGTAACCGAATACCCAATCTGACGTAATGCAGCGGGGACTTCATCGCCCGCCCCTGCGATGTAACCGATATTTTTACCTTTGAACTTAATATCTAATTTTACAACTTTTGCCTCGGTTAGAGGAAATAAAGTTTGTGGAGGAATATGGTCGTAGGCAACCGTCAAAATTCCACGGTCAAAAACTCCATTGGCAGTTTTGGCGATGACTTTAATTTGTCCTTCCGAGTTTGTTGCAGAAGGCGTTACTTTAAATATGACTTTTTGCTCTTGGTATTTATTTACTAAATTGAAATCAATGCTGGAAGGCACTGATTTCCAATCACTTGGCAATTCTAAACCGACTGAACCTGTTACATTGGCTTTGGCAGATTTCAAAGTTATCTCCACATCCTTCGCTTGATTATCGGCAAAAACATACACTTTGTCAGAAATATTAGCAGTTATTTCTGGACGAATCTCAAAGGTACGATACAATTCTCCACGAATTTCGTCCGTATATTTGAAAACAATGGGTGTGTTAAAAGTAATGTTCTGATTATCAATGACAAAAGAAAATTCGGCTTGCAAATCGGCGGGCTTTTCCGGAAATCCAATAAGTTCTTGATTATCAACTCTGTACATTCCTTTTCCCATTTTTTTCTCAGCTAACCAATAAGGTTGTGTTAGAGTCTGCCCCTTGGGGATTTCAACCGAGAAGGTGATTTTAGATTGTTCATTATTTCCCAAAATTGAGTTTAGCGTTGTGTCTTTGGCAAGACCAATCAATCTGACTTTATTTAAACTCACTGGCAAATCAGAACGTTTAACCAAAGTGGTTGTAATATTAATTCTCTCGCCCGAAGCCGCCGAATATTCGTTTGGATTTGCTTCAAAATATAGTCCAGAACAAGCAATGATGAGATTTTCTAATTCTTTTTTCTTTTGATTTTTCCAATATTCATCTTCCAAATTCAAGACTAATTTGTAGGCTTTCACCAAAATCGGGACAATCGTTGAAGGTGATTCTGGATTAAATTTTTTGATGGCTTCGTTAATAATTACCTCAATGGCTGAACCACCTTTTACCCGATTCCAAGTAATATCTACGCCATCAAAAACATCTTTATCCGCTTTATCGCCAAATTTATGAACAAAGTATTCGGGTCTTGCCCCACGCCCCCGAGGAACTCCAAAACCCTGTGATTTATGTTGTGAGCGACTTTCGGCGGCAATTTCGTTGTATGATTTTCCTAATAATGGATTAAAAACCCCAATATCTACTTGAATCCAATCTTTTTCGGCTGGCTTTTGCGTTTGTGCAACTGTTCCAAAATTAAAGGTATTCCAAACTACTCGTTTGGCTTGCCACGGTTTTACGTATTTTAATTGCTCAGGATATTTGGTGGGGTCGCCCGAAAGTTTGAAAGCCTCCTCTGCCAAAACTGCTGAAGCCGAGTGATTACCATGTCCTGCCCGTTGGTCAGGTGGAAAGCGACAAATTATCACATCAGGACGAAGGTTTCTGATTCGCCAAACTACATCTCCCAACACGGCATCTTTTCCCCAAATTTGCATGGTTTCGTCAGTCGTTTTTGAGAATCCAAAATCATTAGCCCTTGTAAAATATTGTTCTGGACCATCAATGGAACGGGCTGCCAAAAGTTCTTGTGTACGGATAAGCCCCAGTAAATCAGACAGTTCTGGACCAACAAGGTTTTGCCCGCCATCTCCACGAGTTACCGAAAGATAGGAGGTACGTACTTTTCGTTCTTTGGCGAGCCAAGATAGCATAATTGTATTTTCATCGTCTGGATGTGCAGCTACGTACAAGGCAGAACCTACCACGTTGAGTTTTTTGAGATTCAATAAAATCTCACCCGTTGGCATGGGTTTGATGGGTTGAGCTTTCAGAGAGAAACAATTGGCAAATAAAATAAGGATGAGGAAGCGTAATTTGTGGTTGAGCATAATATTGTGGGTTCTTGATTTTGTTTTTTCTTATACAAAACTAATGATTGTGGATTATATTTCATCAAAGGGTTTTGAGTTATTGTTTTCCAAAGAAAAATTCTTAGTTTTGAATTAGATAAACCACCTTTCAAATGCTCCAATTCCTACGAAAATTATTACTTGGTAAACCTATCGAATACGTAAAACCTACCGAAAGTGCCATTGGCAAGCGGATTAAGAATATCAAAGCAATCTGGAATAATGAACAACACGAGGATATTGGTATTGAGAAAGTTCTACGGCTTTTTCTGGCATTTTCCCAGTTTATTTTTCTTGGGACTTATATCAAACAAGTCTTCGGAAAAAAAGGAATCGCCCACCAAGATTTATCAGTCGATTTTTTTGTTTTATTCAAGGTTATTTTCCCTTTAATTGTTCTAAAAAATCACCTTCAAAACAACCCATTTATTTTCTGGATTCTGGTCTGGTTTGTAATAGAGACGATGTTATATATCCCAACATTAATTTTTGCGTCCGATATTTTTTCACGTCCACGTTCATACAGACGCTCGATGTTGCTCTTATTTTTTAACTATCTCGAAATAGTCTTTGTTTTTGGGGTGATTTACGCAACGGGTAATTTCTTGAATAAACCATTTTCGCATTGGTTTGATTCCATTTATTTTAGTTTCGTTACTTCTGCAACGATTGGCTATGGAGATTTCTATCCAGTAACGCCAATGGGTAAATTCTTGGTGAGCTGTCAGTCATTATTTTTCTTGATTTTCGTAGTTTTATTTTTAAATTTCTTTACCAATAAAGTTGAACAAAAAGGTTATTTTGACCACAATAATAAATCATAAACTTACATCAAATGAAAGAAAACGAACAACTTTGGGACAAAATCCATAATTTCCAATTAGATAAAGAAGGGATTTCTTTATCATTTTCAGATAGACTCGCCCGTGAAAATGGCTTCTCTAAGCAATTTGCGAAAGAAATTGTGGAAGAATACAAGAAATTTATTTTTATGTGTTGCATATCAGAACAACCCGTAACACCTTCTAATTTCGTGGATTTAGCATGGCATTTACATTTGACCTATACCAAATCATACTGGATAGATTTATGTCAAAATACATTACAAAAAGAAATCCATCACACACCCACGGAAGGTGGAAAATCTGAAAGGTCAAAATTTAAAGGATGTTACGAATATACGCTTGATTTTTATGAAAAAATTTTTGAGAAAAAGCCCAATTCCATAATTTGGGAGAATATTCAAAAACGTTTTGAGATAAATTTCATCAATGTTGATAAAACTCAAAATTGGATAATTCCAAAGATAAATTTCAGCAAGCATTTAAAATATGTTTGGGGATTTATATTTTGTTCGTTCCTTTTGGTTGGCTGTTCATCAGGGGATGAAACAATGATTTACTCAATAGTTGGTATAATTGTATTTGTATCAATTATTACTTCAATTGGCAGAAATATTGATAAGCAAAATAATAGAGGTCAAGAGAAATATGATTCTGATACTTCTTCTTATTCCACTTCTGGAGGTTCTGGAAGTGATGGAGGTGGAGGTTCAGAAGATGGTAGTGACGGCGAAGGGGATGGTTCAGATGGCGGTAGTGATGGTGGTTGTTCTGGTTGTGGCGGGTGTGGCGGTGGCGGTGGAGATTAATTGATATACAAAAAAGAAGGCTTCCAAATGGAAGCCTCTTTAATTATAATCCTTACTTTGTTTGTTTTGTTGGGAGTAAGCCCCAAATATCTCAAATTTGTCTATTTTTAATAAACCGTCACGTTTATTGTTTCGACTAATTTACCTCATTGTGAGGGCTACTTATACAACATTACGTTACTCATCGTAATGGTCGGTTCAAAGTTGCATCGCTCAGGATTTGGCAAAAATTTTATAATTTTCCAGTCGTGAGTATTATCATCGACAGTACCCACACAACCATAAATTTTCTTGCAATTTGCATCAGCATAAGATTGGTAACTTAGCATGAGAGATTCATTTCCAGAATCATACAAGGAGCTAAAATTATCAATCATTTTATTGAAACCTTTCACCCTTACATTATGGTTCAGGGTTTCAATCAGTACAATCTCGGTGTTGTTTTCAATTACGTAATTTCCAACATCCACATTGCCAAGAGCTTCTAATAAACTTCCGAAACTCATTTGGGACATTCCTGCTTTATGCAGTTGAACGAGCGAGTTCTCGCTTTGAGAACTTTGGGAGGAATTAGCATTTTCAGTATATGCTACTGACTGATAATTCCTTGGGCGAGTGCTTGAGTCATGTTTGCCACATGAATATAAAATAAGGGCAGACAGACCCAAAACTAAGGCGGTTTTTTTCATACTTCTTCTAATGATTTTTAGGGGGAAATGAAAAAATTAGTTTTGAACAGCCTGATAATCAAGCATGTAAGATTACACAGCTAAATCTTTACTGACAAATAAAATAATTAATTTTTTCGGTATTTTATTTTTCATCTGTGTAAATTTGATAATTCAGATTTTTTTAGATTTTTTTTGTGCAAATAAAAAATTAATTTTTTACTCAGAAATATTTAATTTAAAAAATAAAAAATATAGCTCCATTTAATTTTTACCTACGTTTTTAATTTAATTCCCTGAAATGACCCATACCGTACAAGCCAAAGAGACGCTTTACAGCATCTCAAAAAAATATAGTACAACTGTTGAGCAAATCATTAAAAATAATGGTTTAAGAACTAATAATTTGTTTATCGGGCAGGTACTCAAAATTGGTTTACCTTCGCCCACTAACCCAACAAAACCACCTGTAATCATAGATACGGTTTTTGAGCGAAGAAAGGTTTTTCAAGTAAAAAAAGAAAACAAAGGCACATTCAATAATTATGTTTTGAGCTTTCCTACCCCTTCGGCAACAAGTAGTACGGGTATTATGCGGGATAATTTCCCTTCGCCAAATATTGCCAATTCCAGGGGCGTTAGCTACATTGGCAAATCTACTTTTATGAATAATGCTGGTTTATTTTCGGATATCTGTCAACAACCTTTTTACGTAGATTTACTCCATTATATTGCCAAAAACGAAGGATGTTTTGATGCTGTGAATAGTTATGATAGAGCCATTTTTTCGTTCGGGTTTATTCAATTTACAGGCGGACTTGCCAGCGGCTCGATGCTCACAAGAGTTTTGCAAAGATTCAAGACCAGAGATGAATATGCTTTCAATGATTGTTTTGGAAAATATGGTATGAACATCCAAAATTATAAAGTACCTACCTTTCAGATAGAAACTTTATCGGGTATCAAAGAAGGGGATGCTGCGTTTCTGGAAGTAGCCAACGATATGCAATTAACCACTGCCTTTATTGCCAGTGGATTTAGGAGAAGCATGATTCGCTCACAGGTAGAGGTGGCGATGGAAGAATATGTGCTGAAAGCCCTTTCGCCCAATCAATTAATTTTTATCAATGGAGCAAATTATAATCTGAATCAAATCATAAAATCAAAAGGTGGATTTGCTCTTCGAGTGGATTTATGCGTAAATCGGGGATTGGGAGGTTCGATTTTGGTTTTGAAAAAAGCCATTGAACAAATGATTGCCGAAGGTAATTTATCTGATTTAATGAAAATTGATGAAAGAAAATTAGTTCAAAAAATTGCAGATAACGATGTCGAGGCTTGGAAAAAACAACGCATCTTGAAATTATTGGATAGTGGATTTGGATTTGATAAGTAGGGGAGAAGAATTTAATAAATCAGATTATCCGAGTAATTAAAAAGCGACTCTTGAAATTCAAGAGCCGCTTTTTAATTATCAATAAGGTCGTTTAGTTTTATTTCGCAAAGCCTCATACAATCCAGTGTCTTGTTCATTTTTTAACAATGCACCAATAAAAGGTGGTACTTCGGTATTGGTCTTGAAATCTTCCAATAAATCTCCTGAAACTTTACCAACTAATAATAATTTTATCCAGTCAATCAATTCAGAAGTGGAGGGTTTTTTCTTTAACGCTTTCACGTCTCTAATTCCATAAAATATTGATAATGAATTACTTATCAAGGTATTTTCCAAGGTCGGATAATGAACATCCACGATTTGTTTCATCGTTTCACGGTCAGGAAAGGAAATATAATGGAAGAAACAACGACGTAAAAAAGCATCAGGCAATTCTTTTTCGTTGTTGGAAGTAATGATAATAATTGGGCGATGTTTGGCTTTAATGACTCGTTTTAGTTCGTAGCAATAAAATTCCATTTTGTCCAACTCATTCAACAAATCATTCGGAAATTCAATGTCTGCTTTGTCAATTTCATCAATCAAAAGTACCACTTGCTCATCCGCCTCAAAAGCCTCCCAGAGTTTTCCTTTTTTGATGTAATGTTCTAAGTTATTGATGTCTTCGCCCCCCAATTGCGAATCTCGCAAACGAGCCACTGCATCATACTCATACAAGCCTTGTTGAGCAAATGTGGTGGATTTAATGTTCCAAGAATAAAGGGGTTTCCCGAGTGCCGAAGCAACTTCATACGCCAAAAGCGTTTTGCCTGTCCCTGGTTCTCCTTTGATTAAAAGCGGTTTTTGAAGAGATACGGCAGCATTTACCGCAACTTGTAATGCTCTGGTAGCAACGTAATTTTCTGTTCCTTGAAATGACATTTATTCGGGGTTGTTGATGTTTGAATTGTTGAGTTGTTGAAAATTACTTAAATCTGAGGTGTGGCAACAACAATTCAACAACTCAAACTTCAACCATTAAATCAGTCCTCATATTCTGATTTAAAAGAATACATCGTTGGGTCTAATTTAATGGTTCCTGCCAAATATTCATCAACGAATTTTGTAACAATGGCATCATCAACTTCATCTACATTCAGACAAACATCCAAACCGATTCCGTACTCAAATTTTTCGTCAATTTCTAAGTGTTCTGAAAGTTTGACTTCTTCGTTTTCTTCTATTTCTTCGATGAGTTCTGTGATGTATAATTCAACTTCATCATCTATGTCTTCGTTGGCTTCGTAAGTCTCATCACGGTTCTCCATCGGAACATAAAGTGGATAGGTCTTCAACGCCTTTCTTTCGGCTGTTTCATAAACTATACTATTAAAATGCAATCTTAATGAATAGATAACTGCATCAAAAATCGCTTCTTGACCTTTATAATTTCCAACAAATTGTACATGGACAAACTCCTCTACATTGTCGGGTTCGTCACCAAGTTCATCTTCGAAATATACAAATTTCTTTCCGTCGGCTTTACACTCCGCTTTTAGTTGTTCTATTTCCTTTGGGTCAAATCCTGGATTATCTTTTAATGACATTTTTTATTGTGTTTGATTTAATCGTAAAGATAATTGAAAAGGCTAATTATTACTATATCAAATTATCATAAAATAAAACCCTCCCAAGCGTTTTGAACGCTTGGGAGGGTCACAGAGTGAATTATTTTTATTTTATCAACAACAACTCACGATATTTTGGAAGGGGCCACTCATCATCATCCACGATTAACTCTAATTTATCCACGCAATAACGGATTTCTTCAAAATAGTCTTTCACTTTGGTACTGTATAGTCTTGCTCTTTCTACAATATCTTCCACATTGTTGGCTTCTTTTCTTGCCTCCGTCATTTCCTCCACCAAATTATTAATTTTGGAAGTATAAATCGAAATCTTTTTGATAATTTCTACGGTTGGGGCATAATATTGAGGGTCAATACCAATCTCTTTTTGTCCACGAACATTATCCACCAAAAGTGTCTGATATTTTAATGAAGTGGACATGATATGATTAATTGCCAAATCGCCAATTACCCGTGATTCTATCTGGATTTTTTTAATATAATTCTCCATTTCTATCTCATAACGAGCGTGCATCTCTACCTCCGTAAATACGCCATATTTTAAAAATAATTCTATCACAGATTTATCTAAATACTTCGCCAGAGCCTCTGGGGTGGTTTTTAGGTTAGACAAACCACGGGATGTAGCTTCCTTTACCCAATCCTCCGAATACCCATTTCCTTCAAAAAGAATCTTTTTCGATTGAGTAACGTAACCTTTCAAAACTTCGACAATTGCCAATTCTTTTTTAATCCCTTTTTCAATATGAACATCAACTTCTTCTCTGAATTTAAAAAGTTGATGAGCAACAATCGTATTCAAAATGGTCATTGGTGTGGCTGAATTTGCTGATGAACCAACCGCTCTGAACTCAAATTTATTACCCGTAAAAGCAAATGGAGATGTTCTATTTCTATCCGTATTATCCAGTAAAAGAGCGGGGATTTTATTGATGCCTAACCTCAAATAAACGTTATCGCCTTTCTCTAACTTAATATCATTCATTTCTGAAAGATTCTCTAAATCGTTTAAAACTCTTGTCATTTCAGTTCCAATGAAAATTGAAACAATGGCAGGCGGAGCTTCATTTGCTCCTAAGCGATGCTCATTTCCAGCGGAGGCAATGGAAGCACGCAAAAGATCTGCGTAGTCGTGAACGGCTTTAATGGTATTAACAAAAAAGGTCAAAAAACGCAAATTTTCTTTTGGTTTTGATGAAGGTCCTAATAGATTTATTCCTGTATCAGTTGCCAAAGCCCAGTTATTATGTTTACCCGAACCGTTAATTCCTGCGAATGGTTTTTCGTGAAAAAGCACCCTCATTTTATGTTTGACGGCTATTTTATTCATCAAATCCATCAAAAGTGCGTTATGGTCGCAAGCTAAATTGGCTTCTTCATATGTGGGTGCAACCTCAAATTGTGCGGGTGCAACCTCATTATGGCGAGTACGCACGGGCATTCCCAGTTTCAAAGCCTCAATTTCAAAATCAACCATGTAGGCGTTTACCCTCGAAGGAATCGAACCAAAATAATGATCTTCTAATTGTTGACCTTTGGCGGGAGAATGTCCAAAAACAGTACGTCCCGACATCAACAAATCTGGACGTGCATTATATAAGGCTTCATCCACCAAAAAATATTCCTGTTCAGCTCCCAAAGTGGCGGTTACTTTGCCAACCTCACGACTGAAATATTCGTTCATTACTTTGGTTGCTGCTTTGTCAATCAGTTCTCCCGATTTCAGTAAAGGCGTTTTATAATCCAACGCCTCACCCGTGTATGACACAAAAACCGAAGGAATACACAAAGTAGCCGTTCCAGCGGTGTTTTCCATGATAAAAGCGGGCGAAGATGGATCCCAAGCGGTATATCCACGAGCTTCAAAAGTCGAGCGAATACCACCATTTGGAAAAGAAGAAGCATCGGGTTCTTGTTGCACAAGGGCAGAACCTTTGAATTTCTCCATCGCTTTTCCTTTATGGGTAATATCAAAAAAAGCATCGTGCTTTTCCGCCGTCGTACCCGTTAAAGGCTGAAACCAGTGCGTGTAATGCGTAGCCCCTTTGGTTAATGCCCAAGATTTCATGGCGGCTGCTACTTCATCGGCTGCTTCTCGGTCAATTTTTTTGCCGTCTTCAATGGCATTATTAATTTTAGAATAAGCCTCAGGACTTAACAATGAACGCATTACTTCGTCATTGAAGGTGTTACTTCCGTAATAATCAGTAACTTTTTCAGTAGGAATTTTGACATGAATCGGTTGTCGAGACTGTGCTAATTCGAGGGCTTTAAATCTTGCAATTGCCATATATTTTTTGATTATTTTTTTTGTTTAAGTATAACAGGTTTCCAACTGGGACGCATAGTTCTGTTATTGAGTCCGACCAACAGAACTATGCGTCTCAGTTAGAAACCTGTTGTACTCATAAAAGTAAGACAATTTTTATTTTTTATAAGTTTTTGGGTTTAAAAAATCTTTTTCAAGTCTTCATAAAGTCTGTAAGCAAATGGATATTTCTATGATTTAGATTATTTAAAATAGAGAATATTCTGATTTTTTAATCGCAACAAATTTACAATTTTTTGATTAATTTAACTATCCAAGAAAAAATTTAACTTTTTCAAGAAACATAGATATAATTCTGCGTATATTATTTATTTCAAAATATTATACTGCAAATTTGAATATTACAAAATATAAATAATGTTTTATTGAAATATATTGCCTTTTGAAAAACTGAAAGGGTAATAAATTTTATCAAAATGTTATTAGGTTTTAAAAATTAATAAAAAATTGTTTTTTTTTGTGATTTTTCAATTTTCACGTTTAATTTTGTATCATTAACTCAAAAAAATAACCAAATACATTAAAATCAAATAACAAAGTCATGGCAAAAGCTAAACTTGAGTACATTTGGCTCGATGGTTACAAACCAGTTCAAAGCCTTCGTAGCAAAACCAAAGTTGAAAATAATTTTAGCGGAAAATTAGAAGACTGTGATATGTGGTCATTCGATGGTTCTTCGACTGAACAAGCACCAGGTGGTTCGTCTGACTGCCAATTGAAACCAGTTTTCATTTGTCCCGATCCAGAGCGTTCTAAGTTAGGAACACCCTCGTATTTTGTGATGTGTGAAGTTCTTGATTCAAACGGAAATGCACACGAATCGAACGGACGTGCCACGATTGAGGATGATGATAATGATTTTTGGTTTGGTTTTGAGCAAGAATTTTTCTTGTATGATTTAGAGTTGAATTTGCCATTAGGTTTCCCCAAAGGCGGTTATCCAGGACCGCAAGGACCTTACTATTGTTCGGTTGGAGCAAAAAATGCGTATGGTCGTGAAATCATCGAAGAACATTTAGAATATTGTTTACAGGCGGGCTTGAACCTCGAAGGTATCAATGCTGAAGTTGCCGCTGGACAGTGGGAGTTTCAAGTTTTTGCCAAAGGAGCTAAGGCTGCAGGAGACGAAACGTGGATTGCTCGTTATATGTTAGAAAGATGTTGTGAGAAATATGGTGTGTGGGTAAACTATCACTGTAAGCCACTCGGACACCTTGACTGGAACGGTTCGGGTATGCACGCAAACTTCTCGAATACCGCTCTGAGAACGGCTGGTAATCAAGAAGTTTACAACAAAATTTGTGAAGCATTTGCTCCTGTAATCCAAGAACATATTGACGTTTATGGTCCAGACAACGATTTGCGTTTAACTGGCAAGCACGAAACGGCACGTTGGGATGAGTTCTCTTACGGTATTTCAGACCGTGGAGCTTCAATCCGTATTCCGATGGCGGCAGTTCAAAAAGGCTGGAAAGGATGGTTGGAAGACCGTCGTCCTAACTCAGCGGCTGATCCCTACAAAGTGGCGGCTCGCATAATCAAAACTGTTAAAACTGCGAAGATATAGACTACGGTGAACGGTTCACGGTTAAGGGTGAACGGTTTGCTATTAAACAAAAAATGCCCATCCAAAAAGGTGGGCACTTTTTGTTTATGAAAAACAAGCATTACTTTTGCAAAAAAACAAATCATGCAAATCATAGACGGAAAGGCAACAGCCGATGAAATAAAAAAAGAAATAGCTATTGAAGTGGCTGAGATGAAAGCCTCTGGACAAAAAACGCCTCATTTGGTAGCTATTTTGGTAGGAAATAATGGTGCCTCAGAGACTTATGTGGCTAATAAAGTTAAGTCATGTGAGGAATTGGGATTTAACTCAACTTTATTAAGATTTGATACAACTATCTCAGAATCAGAGCTTTTAGAGGAAGTAAAAAAGGTTAATGATAATGATGACATGGATGGTTTAATCGTTCAATTACCCTTACCAGACCATATCAATCCTGATAAAATTATGGAAACGATTGACCCTCGCAAAGACGTTGATGGTTTTCACCCAATAAACATTGGCAGAATGGCAAAAGGGCTTCCTGCCTATATTTCTGCAACTCCTCAGGGCGTACTGGATTTATTAGAAAGATACAATATTGAAACTTCTGGAAAGCATTGTGTAGTGGTTGGGCGTAGTCAAATTGTGGGATTACCGATGTCAATTTTGATGCAAAGGAACGTTAAAATTGGTAATTGTACCGTTACACTAACTCACTCGAAAACTAAGGATTTGGCGGCAGTTTGTGCCACGGCGGATATTCTGATAGCAGCTCTGGGTCGTCCCGAATTTATCACAGGAAATTTTATCAAAGAAGGGGCTGTTGTTATTGATGTGGGTTTGACCCGAGTAGAAGATATTACAAAAAAATCAGGATTTGCTTTGAAGGGAGACGTTAAGTTTGATGAAGTAGCTCCAAAATGTTCTTACATTACGCCCGTTCCAAAAGGCGTAGGACCGATGACGATAGTCTCGTTGATGAAAAATACTTTACTTTCTGCAAAAGGAGTTATTTACGCAAAATAGCAATTTTCTAAGTTACGGAATTTTAAGAATCCGCTTAATTTGAGAAAAAACAACGATTTAATGGTTATTTTACAAAAGCATTTTTGTACTTTTGCAGAAAATTAGGGAATAAAAACTTAAAAATGAGAGCAAGTACATCTCTCTAAAAACATGGCTTCAATTAATCAAGTAAAGATTTTCTCAGGGTCTTCCTCCCAACATTTAGCAAAAGAAATTGCCCGATATTTTGGAAAAGATTTAGGACAAAGTTCAGTTCAACGTTTTTCGGATGGTGAAATGTCTCCAAGTTTTAATGAATCTGTGCGAGGATGTGATGTGTTTTTGATTCAATCTACTTTTCCACCTGCTGATAATATGATGGAATTGTTGTTGATGATAGATGCTGCCAGACGTGCTTCTGCTCATTATGTTACGGTTGTGATTCCTTATTTTGGTTATTCTCGTCAAGATAGAAAAGATAAACCAAGAGTAGGGATTGGAGCAAAATTAATGGCAAATCTCCTAACAGCCGCAGGTGCAGACCGATTGATGACCATTGATTTGCACGCTGGACAAATTCAAGGATTTTTTGATTTTCCAGTGGATCATTTAGAAGGAACTGCCATTTTTGTGCCTTATCTGAAATCGTTGGGATTAGATAAAATTCTTTTTGCCTCTCCCGACGTTGGAGGTGTGGTAAGAACCAGAAATATTGCTAAGTTTTTTAATGCAGAAATGGTAATTTGCGACAAGCAACGCAAAAGAGCCAATGAAATTGCTACAATGCAGTTGATTGGTGATGTCCAAGGTGCAGACGTAGTTTTAGTAGATGATATGATTGATACGGGTGGCACGATGTGCAAAGCCGCTCAATTAATTATGGATAAAGGAGCTAAATCCGTAAGAGCCATCGTAACGCACGGTGTTTTATCTGGAAATGCCTACGAAAATATCAATAATTCAATTCTGACCGAATTGGTTGTTACAGATACCATCCCTCAAAGACAAGTATCAGACAAAATCAAGGTATTATCCGTAGCAGAATTATTTGCCAAAGCCATCGGAAGAATACGAGACCACGAATCTATCAGTTCATTATTTATAAAGTATTAATTATTTTAAACGGTCAGTAGAAGATAGTGAATAGAGTAAAGATGTTAGAAAATAGAGTTAAAGTAGAATCTGATTTGTCAAGTCAATCTTTACTCTTTACTCTTTACTCTAAAATCTATTATCTAATCTCGACAGGCTATTGACACAACAACTCAAAAATGAGAAAAGTAGAAATTGTAGGGTACAACAGAGAGACCCTTGGCACTAAGTCTGCCAAAGATTTACGTAATGAATCACTTGCACCGTGTGTATTGTATGGTGGCGAAAAACAAATTCACTTCGCCGTTCCAATGATTCTTTTCAGAGAATTACTTTACACTCCAGAAGTATCAGAGGTAATCTTGAATATTGAAGGAGAAATTCACCACGCAATCGTTCAAGATTCACAATTCCACCCAGTATCAGAGATGATTCTTCACGTGGATTTCTTGGAAATTGTAGCGGGTAAAGAAATTAAAATTGATGTACCAATTAAAGTTATTGGAGATTCACCAGGTGTTCGTAAAGGAGGTAAAATGGTTCAAAAGTTACGTAAAATAACTTTGAAAGGTTTAGCTGATAACATTCCTGATTTTGTAACGGCTGATATCACCGGGTTAGATTTAGGTCAAACGTTGAAAGTATCAAAATTGAAGACTGAAAATGTAGTAATCTTGAATAACTTGTCTTCACCAGTAGCAAGTATTGATATTCCACGTGCATTGAGAGGAAAAATCAACGCATAATTTTATCAAGTTAAAATTGATAGACCCGAAGCCAACCCAGAAATGGGTTGGCTTTTTTTGACCATAAAAGAAGTTTTACTGAAATTAAAATACTCCTATTCAGTGTAAATCAACTCTGTGATATTATATTTGCACATCCGATTTTTTCCTATCCCATTCCTTACAACCATATATTCTTTATTGGAGTCCTTGCTTTTAGTTGAATATTTCAATTTCGAAAAGCGTTTGCCCCTATTTTACTGATAACAATCTATGAGGAATTTTTACCGTTTTTTTCAAGTTTTTTTACTGATTACTACCAATTATTTATTTGGACAAGTAAATATTTCATATCCGACAACAAGGGCTATTTTTCAAAGAAATAATAGCAATCAATCAAGTATTTATATTGCTGGAAATTATACAACTTTTGCGGATAGAGTTGAAGCAAGGGCAGTTGCTCGTTCTATGACTCCTTCGCAAGGAACTACTGTAAACTGGACAAACATTCAAAATAGCCCTTCAAATGGATATTATTATGGAACGCTTAACGTAACTGGTGGGTGGTACGATATTGAGGTAAGATGCTGGAATGGAACAACTTTATTGGGAACAGCCTCGGTACAGAGAATAGGAGTGGGGGAGGTTTTTGTGATTGCGGGACAGTCAAATGCTACTGGTGATGGAGATTTGAGAAGTGCTGGCAATTATGGACCAATGGCAAATGATGATAGAGTGAGTGTAGTGAATTATTCCATAAATTTCCCAACCAATTATGGAAGTATTGTTTTGCCACGGGCTGAGTTTAGTCGATTAGATTCCACTTGTTTTATTGCTCCATTTGGGGTAAGTGCTTGGTGTTGGGGAGTTTTGGGTGATACGTTAACTAAAAGATTAAACGTTCCCGTCGCATTTTTTAATGCTGGATGGTCGGGTACTGGAATTACCGCTTGGAAGGAATCAGCCTTGGATTCGATGGCTACTCCTTTTAATTTTTTTGTTATGCCAAAGGGAATGCCCTACGGAAATCTTAGGATGGCACTCAATTTTTATGTGGCTCAGTTTGGCGTGAGAGCCGTTTTGTGGCATCAAGGCGAAACCGATAATTTGAATGAAACGGATAGAAACACTTATGGGAATTTCTTAAAAACAGTCATTTCAAAAAGCCGAGAACATTCTGGAAAAAATAATTTAGCTTGGGTTGTGTCAAAAGCAACCAGATTTAAAGGCTTTCAAATTACAAATTCTCGGATTTGGCAACCTGTTATTAATGCTCAAAATGATGTTATCGGGGTCAATGGTATTCTGCAAGCAAATTATATGACCAATGTTTATGAAGGACCAGAAACAGATAATTTAGTTGGACCTAATGTTAGAACAATGCCTGATTCCATTCATTTTTTAGGCAATGGGCATCGAATTTTGGCAAAATCATGGAATCAAAAATTAAACACAGCTTTTTTTACAAATTCAGCACCATATCTACCAACTCCACCTCCGCAATTATCCAGTAATTGTAATTCGCCAGCAAGTTTAGCAATGAACTTAGTTTCCGCTTCATCGAGTAGGTCGTGGTCAAATAATTTTACTTCAACCAACATACTTTCAACCTCAAATAGTTATGTAGCCAGTTCGGGTTCGTTCCGTGTACGGGTGAAAGACGTTTTGGGTAATATTCTAATTTCTCCACAAATAGACATTCCCAATAATTATTCGGGGTTAATTCCAGTAAAAAGCCTTGGTTCTGGTACTTGGCATGATTCCTCAACGTGGGAGTGCAACAGAACCCCCTCATCAAATGATTATGTAACCATTCGTTCTGGACATGAGGTTATCATCGGAGGGGGGCTTACTGGACGGTATAAAAAATTAGAGATATTGGGTATTTTACGTTTTTTTAATGCTTCAACCATCAGGGGACTATGATGGGGTTTGTTTGATTACTATTTTAGTAATAACTCTGTTGTGGGATTGAGACAAATTGAATTCAGCTTTTTCATTAAAATTGAGGAAAAGCCTTTTTTCAAGATTTTTGATTCCTACACCCGTAGGAGAGTAATCTTTCGATATTTTTCCTGAATTAGAAACTGTCAAAATAAAGGTATTTTGCTCATAAATGGAATGAATCATTATATCTCCACCGTGTTTGAGTTTACTGATGCCGTGTTTTATGGCATTTTCTACCAATAGCTGTAGGGTCATCGGCGGTACTTTGATATTCAATGACCCTTTGTCTATGTCAAACTTATAACTGAGCCTTTTCTCGTATCTTATTTTTTCTAAAAATAAATAATCTTTCACAAAATTTATTTCCGATTCTAAGGTAATTAGTTGTTCGTTTCCAACGGTTAATGATGAGCGTAAAAGTTCGGATAATTGAGTCAGTGATGTCCTCGCCAAACTGGGGTCTGAGATGGTTAATGCTTTAATACTATTGATGGCATTGAACAAAAAATGGGGATTTAATTGATTTTTCAGGTTTGCTAATTCAGCCGTTTTCAGGGCAGTTTCAGATTGGGCTAAGGCAACCGCTTTGTGCTGAGACTCGGCATTACTGACCAATAAGTGATAAAATAAAAACCACAGTCCTACATACCTGATTGATTCAATAAAAAATTGGAAATAATCGTAAACTTCCAAAGGGATTCCTTCATTGGGCTTACGGTAGCGTTGAAAACCAAAATAATAATCCAATAAATAAATTGTTCCACCCGTCAAAATTGCCCCTGAAATAGCAAAAAATATAGTATTTTGGTTATTTCGATATTTTTTTTGAAAAATATATGCGTAAAAGTGCGTAAAAACAATCCCAATCAAAAAACTAATTATTAGATAACTATATTTTGCTTCAGGATTATTTGAAAAATATTTTGAATTTGGAAAACGAAGAATGAATGTAGTGAATAGCCACCACGAGAGTTGAACAGTCCAGTAAACACGTTTGGAAAAATATTTCATTTTAGACTAACAAAATTTATAATTGACGGATAAACATTTTGACTAACTCAAAACCCAATTTCTAAAATCAAGGGCTGAATCATAAATTGACCTTTTTCTGGTAAATAATAAGCACGAACTCCCGCCTCTAATTGTTGAGAAAAACGCATGAAATGAAACTGAGTAGTCAAATCTAAACCCAAAGACGTGAAATTGCCAGTATTTGAACCTTTAAGATTTACGAGTTTTCCATTTCTAACTTCATTAAAATCATAATTCGTTGAACCATACCCAAAATCTGCGAATAAATTTGCTTTAAACCTTTTGAGATAAAGAAATCTCCCAAGTGTTAAATCAGGGTCAAAAAGAGGAAAACGGTATTCAATGGATGCTGTGCTTAGGTTTTCGAAACCACGATAAATATGCCCCCTCGGGAAAAATAACGGACTACTAAATATATATTGATTGTCGTTGGGAGAGCCATTGGCATTTTTATAACCCAATTGATTTTGAATACCTCCACGAAGTCGTAAGCTATGGTGTCTTAAAATACCAGGAAAGTTCAAACTTCCTTGAATCGCTGAAATTCCACCATCTAAATTTCCAGCAAAAGGTAAATTTCTTAAGTAAAACGACAATGATTGCCCCCAAGGTGCTGCAATATCTCTCGCCGCACGTTTTAATTGTCTTGAATAAGAAAATGTATAAATCATGGAATTGACACTACCATCATAACTCAATGACTTTGGACGGTCTTTCAAATCGTAGCCCGAAATTATCGTAAGAGCAGTATTTACCCCAAAATTCATGGATTGAATATACTTTGAACGGGTTAAATTTAGAGGTAATCCTATTCCAAAATTAAGCTGTTGTTGATTCCATTTATCGCTCACCAAACTGTCCAGAGGGTTTGTCTTATCAATGTAAAACTCCGCCTGTCGCTGTCCGTTTGTGTATCCTAAACTTAGTGTGGGATACCAACCCGAGTAGGTCATATTGGTATAAAATTGCCCACTATTTTCGCTTTGATTATAATTATAGCCCACCGAAATATTGGTTGTACTTAACAAATCTTTTGAAGCTACGCCAAAGTTAAGATTATTAACATCCGAGGAGGTTAAGACAACGCCCCAAGTGTATAGATTGAAAATATTAGCTTTGCTGTATTTTTTTACTTCAAAATCATTGGTTGGAATATTTTTCAATAGATTTTCCTCCGCTTGTTTTAAGGAATTTTGACCAAAATATTTTACGGGCTTTACAAGTTTTTCATCAAAAGGAATAAATTGCGTAGAATCAAAAGGCATAGAAACTATTTGATGTCCTTTGATGGAGAAGTCGTTGAAAATCAAAGATTTACCATCATTTGAAAGTAATGGATTAAACGCTCCGAACTTCCTATTTGTTACTTGAAAACGTTTTTTTGTTATTAAATTAATTGCATAAATATTATCAATGCCTGTGATTCCAGAATTAAATAAGACGTAATTTTTCTTTTTTATGGGATAGGCTATGTTTTCATTTTGGGGTTCAAATAAATTCATTTCAAAACCCGTTTCTACATCAACTTTGGCTATCGTCTTGAGTCCATTCAAGAGTTTTACCACATAAAATTCACCATTCCCTGCCCATCGGGGTTGAATATAAAACGCATTTTCAGGATTTGCAAAACGTCTGATTTCATTACCAGAAATGGCATCCAACATCACCAATGCACATTTACTGTCAGTTCCAAACTCAACGGCAATAATTTTCTCTCCATCTTCGGAAATAGAAGGAGCGGATAGTTTTGTTTTGTGAGTAATCGTTTTGAGTTTATCAGTATTAAAATCGTACATTTTTACGACTGAATAATCTCGATTTTCCCAACGTGGGTCATAACTGAACTCTGACCAAACTACTTTTGAACCACCTGCTGATAATGTCCCTGCATCATTGAAAATACCTAATGTTAAAACCTTCTCTTCGTTTTGTAAAGTGTCCAAAACTACTAATTGTTCAATATCCGATAGCCCCGATTTTATGGCAATGATTCGCCCATCTGATAATAATTGCGGGTATTCGTAGTTAGTATAAAACTTGTTATTTTTTGATTGAAAATACTTTACGGGTGTTTCTTTTAGTTCAGAAATTTGTTGTTTCCATTGTTCAGAAATGTTTGTAAATGCTTGACTATAAAGCTGTTCTGTTTTTAATCCAGTATTTTTTTTGATATTATTAGAAAAAGAAAAAGGGTAAAACGGCATTCTATATGTGCCTTCCAAAATTTTATCCCAAGCATCGTCTCCAAATTTATTTTTCATGTATGATGTCATCACATATCCACTTACGTAATGATTTGGAACAAAATCTTTGTATGACCTACAGACCGCCTTTGAGTAATTATAAGCCCCTTTGGTCAATAATTGAGTTCTCAGAGCCATATCAAAAATCGGGATTCTTCCTCGCCCAGAAGTAGTAAAAGATGTTTCAACTCCCACCGCATCTCCCTCCCAAAACCAGTTTGGTACGGTCAAAAAACTCGTGGCAGCCAAACCATTATTTCCGAATAAATTATAAACCAATTTTGTGGCACCTGTGAGTGCTTTATCGTTCTGAACGATATGCCGAAACTCATGCACTGATAATAAATCTAACCAGTTACTATTGCCAAGTAATGAATAATCCTGTGGAGTATTGGTATTAAATTCCGAACGGCGAGGCAAGAGGCTCACAAAGCCATTTGATTCGGCAGTTTGATTCTGTAAAATGATAGAAATTGGTCGTGGTTCATGCCCAAGCGATTGGCTAATTGGCTGATATACAGACTCTAAGACATTTGCAGTACGATTGGCAACGCCTTTTATTTGCGAAGGAAATATTAGTTTAAAATGAGGTGTTTTGATGTAAGACCACTGTAACGATGCTGGATTTTGCTGTGCATTTATGCCCAAAGCAATAGTTTGTAGTAATATTATCGCTAAGATTTTTTTCATGGTTACATCCTTTTGGGTTTTAGAATCATAAAAAATCCCTTCCATTTTTTGAGGAATGAAAGGGATTTTTAAATATTTGAAATAATTTTATTTCTTTTTCTCTCTTGGCGAAAACATGATTGACATACGTTTTCCCTCTAACCTTGGCAGTTCGTCAGCTTTACCCCATTCGTCTAAACCTTTTGCGAAGTTTAATAAAAGGATTTCACCACGTTCTTTAAATACAATAGAACGACCCACAAAATGAACGTAAGCTTTCACTTTTGCACCCTCTTTCAAGAAATTGACAGCGTGTTTTAATTTGAAATTAAAATCGTGGTCATCCGTATTTGGACCAAAACGTATTTCTTTCAGCACTGTTTTGGCAGCATTTGCTTTAATTTCTTTTTGCTTTTTCTTTTGTTCGTATTTGAACTTTGCATAGTCCGTCACACGGCATACGGGCGGAACGGCTTTGGGAGAGATTTCTACTAAGTCAAGACCTTGTTCGACGGCAATGTCTAAGGCTTTTTTGAAATCCATTATACCTACTTCAACATTTTCTCCAACCAGACGCACTTCTGTAACGCCTTTAATGAGATTATTGATTCTGTAAGGTTCTTCTTCTCTACGATTATTTCTAAAATTGTTGTTGGGGCGTAACGCCATATTTGTTAAATGATTGGTTTTAAATTGTTTAAAACTACACTTGACCTAAGTGCAGGTAGGTTTACTCTGCAAATTAACGAAAAAATAACAATTTCTCTCTTTTTTGTAATTCTCCCGAAATGTAAATCAAAAAAATAAATTATGCAAGAAAATAATTGTTGAAGTTTGATCGGGCGGCGTTCCGCTTGTTGAATTGTTGAAAAGAAATCAACAATTCAACAAATCAAACTTCAACAATTAGTATTTCACAATATTCTTATTAATTTCTTCCTGTGCTAATTTGACAAACTCGTCAATAGTCATCATTCCCAAATCGCCTTCGCCTTTTTTACGGACAGAAACTTTGCCTTCTTCGGATTCTTTTTCGCCTACAATAAGCATAAAAGGCAATTTATTAACTTCCGCATCACGAATTTTTCGACCAATTTTTTCGTCTCTGTGGTCAATATATCCACGCAAATCTTGTTCCTGTAATCTCAAAAATACTTCATTGGCATAGTCTTCATATTTCTCAGAAATTGGTAAAACTGCCAATTGTTCAGGTGAAAGCCAAAGAGGGAAATTACCCGCTGTATTTTCAATCAAAATCGCAATAAAACGCTCCAATGAACCAAATGGGGCTCTATGAATCATCACGGGGCAGTGCTTTTGATTATCAGAACCTGTGTATTCTAATTCAAAACGTTGAGGTAATTGATAATCCACTTGAATAGTTCCCAACTGCCATTTACGCCCCAAGGCATCTTTTACCATGAAATCCAATTTAGGACCATAGAAAGCGGCTTCGCCCAATTCTACAACAGTTGGTAATCCTTTCGCTTCGGCAGATTTGATGATGGCAGCCTCGGCTTTATCCCAATCTTCATCTTTACCGATGTACTTTTGCTTATTTTCAGGGTCACGTAATGAAATTTGTGCCGAATAATTATCAAATCCAAGAGCTTTGAAAACGTAGATAACTAAGTCAATTACCTTCATGAACTCATCCTCTACTTGGTCGGGGCGACAGAAAATATGTGCATCATCTTGCGTGAAACCACGTACACGAGTTAAACCATGTAACTCACCCGATTGTTCGTATCGATAAACCGTTCCAAATTCCGCCAAACGCAACGGCAAATCACGATAAGAACGTGGTTTGGTTTTATAAATCTCGCAATGGTGCGGACAGTTCATCGGTTTCAAGAAAAATTCTTCGCCTTCATCAGGTGTTTTTATAGGCTGAAACGAGTCTGCCCCATATTTTGCGTAATGTCCAGAAGTTACATACAATTCTTTTGAACCAATATGTGGGGTAATCACGGGCGAATATCCTGCACGAACTTGGGCTCTGCGGAGGAAGTTTTCTAATCTTTCACGTAACATTGTTCCCTTTGGCAACCACAAAGGAAGTCCCATTCCCACTTTTTCGGAGAAAGCAAATAATTCTAATTCCTTGCCTAATTTACGGTGGTCTCTCCGTTTTGCTTCTTCCAAAAGAGTTAAATATTCTTCTAATTCCTTTTGTTTAGGAAACGTAACCGCATATACACGAGTCATTTGCTTACGGGTAATGTCTCCACGCCAATACGCACCCGCAACGCTCATCAATTTGACCGCTTTCACAAATCCAGTATTTGGGATATGTGGTCCACGGCATAAATCTGTAAAATTACCTTGTTGATAGAACGAAATAGAACCGTCCTCTAAACCTTCGAGCAATTCCAATTTATATTCATCGTCTTTTTCTGTAAAATATTTTATCGCATCAGTTTTACCAACAGAAGAACGAGTAAACTCATTTTTCTGACGAGCTAACTCCAATACTTTATCCTCAATTTTTTTGAAATCTTCCGAACTGAGCGATTTGTCGCCCATGTCAATATCGTAATAAAAACCAGTTTCAATGGCTGGTCCAATTCCGAACTTTGTGCCAGGGTAAAGAGCCTCAATTGCCTCCGCCATTAAGTGAGCGGATGAATGCCAAAAAGTAGCTTTTCCATCGGCATCATTCCACGTAAGTAATTGAAAATCAGAATCTTCATTGATGGGTAAAGAGGCATCTACTACTTTTCCATTTACTTTGGCAGCCAGTACATTACGGGCTAAACCTTCCGAAATACTAAGGGCAATGTCCATCCCAGTTGTTCCCTGAGCATACTCTCTGACACTGCCGTCTGGTAATTTAATCTTAATCATTTTGTTTGTGTTTATAGAGTTATATTATTGATAATCAATATTTTACAAATAATATTCATTGTCAAATCTCCTATGTTTGTACTAATTTTTTATTCCTTTTGGTTGTAATGGTTTTAAGGTTGTAGTGTCCACAGAAGCAGAACGTTTAGGCATTTCAAATTTCGGGAATGCTGTGGTATCATATTTCAAATCTAAATTTGGGATATATTCACCATAAATTTGTTTACGTTGAGCTCTTGCGATTCCTCCCAGAGCCTTATAATCTTGTGGATTCTCCGCAATCATTTGATTATAAATATCCTCGGCTTTTAGGTATTCACCTGTATATTCCAAACATTGTGCCATGTAAAATTTTGCATCTGGATATTTGGGGTCATGTTTAATGGTTCTTGCAAAAAAGGGCATTGCCAATCGATAAGCACGGGTTTTGAAATATATTTGTCCAGAATTAAAACTGGCTTGAATCAAATTAGTATCTAAATCAATGGCTTTTTTGTAAAATAAAACCGCACTGTCCAACTTCCAGGCACGTTGATAAGTATTTCCTTTTTGAAGAAATAAATTAGCACTTTTGGGGTGATATTTTAGAGCTTCTCCGCAATACAAAAGTGCCAAATCATATTCTCTTAAATTGGTATGAACTTGAATTAACTTTAAGTAGGCTGGCAAAAAGCTGGGTTTCAGTCCCAAAGTTTGTTGGTATAGTCCCAACGCCATCGAAGTATCAGCCAATTTGGCAGCAATTTCTCCTTGATAAAAGTACGTTTCACCGTTATTTGGTGATAACTGAAGGGCTTTTCTGAGGTACGCTTGGGCTTTGGGAAATTGATTTAATTGTTGGTATAAATCTCCTAAAAGTGTATAAAGTTCGGGCGATTCTGTGTTTAAAACCTCCGCTTTTGAGGCAGATTCTAAGGCTAATTGGGTTTGTCCCGATACTTTTAAAATTTGTGCTTTTGCTTGAAAATAGTTACCAACGTTGGGTCTGATATTGATAGCATTTTCAATATCCTCTAAGGCTTGTTTGAAATTTTCATTTTCTAAAAACAATAAAGAACGTTTATAATGATTATCCGAATTGCTGGGCGACCCGTCTATTGCTTCCGTCAAAAAAGCAATCGCAGCATCACGTCGAGCCTTCTCCGAAACTTCGGGAACGGGAGGTATTGACATACCCTTTTTAGACTCAGTAATACACGAACTGAAAAGGTAATTACACAGAAGTATGAAAAAAAGTGATTTGAAATGGGTTTTCATTACTCAAAATTACGAAGTTCACTCAATTTAGGTGTTTATTTTGTAGAAATTATTGAAATTTTAGGCTCAACGATTTCAGTATTCATAAATCAACAATTTTCAATCAAGTGATTTCCTACGTAAAAAAGCAATATTCTGAGTTTAAAAGATGACTTTTTCTTGATTTTTGCTAAGAAATTTGAAAATATGCAATATTCTGAAATCTTTTTTATGGGAATATGAAAAATATAAGTAGCTTTGTATCAGATTATTAACCCTAAAATAAACAATAACCACCAATGAAGAAAGTTTACTATTTTGTATTTTTCCTTGTCGTATTAAAGGCTCTTGAAGTTTTTGCAAATTAGATTTCAAAATTCTTCACAATCAAAGGCACAGACTTAGCGGTTTGTGCCTTTTTTTATGCTAAGACAATTCATATCAATTACTTGTCATCCCGACAAAGGAGGGAACTGATTTATGAATTCTTCAATAGTATTTTTGAGATAATTAAACAGTTCCCTCCTTCGTCGGGATGACAAATCTGATAAATAACATTAGTCCTTCCTAAACACTCGCAAAGCGATAAAAAACGCCCAAAGGCAATTTCTTACTAAAACTGTCTTTCAAATACAATTCCCCAAACTCGTGATTTTTATCTTGTGAGAAAGAACATTTTACCAAATTCTCCACAATCAAGCTCGAAAAACCCATTGAGTACATATTGAGAATCAGAAAATAATTTTCTTTATCCAAAATCTCCGAAACTGTTTTCAATAATTCATTAATTTGTTCTTCCAAAATCCATCTTTCGCCATCGGGTCCACGTCCGTAGGCGGGAGGGTCGAGGATGATTCCTTGGTAAATATTCCCTCTTTTAGCTTCTCGTTTCACGAATTTCAAAGCGTCTTCCACCACCCAACGAATATTATCCAAGGCACTCGCTTCCATATTTTCACGAGACCATGAAATAACCTGTTTAATTGAATCCACGTGCGTAATATCTGCCCCAGCTTGTTTGGCTGCGAGTGAAGCCCCACCCGTGTAAGCGAAAAGGTTTAAGATTTTTGGCTTAGAAAAAGGTAGTTTCTTGACTTTTTCTTGAATAAAATCCCAATTAGAGGCTTGTTCTGGAAAAATGCCTACGTGTTTGAAAGAGGAGAGGGCTAATTTGAAATTTAGGTCTAATTCTGCCGTTTTGTAGTTCATAAACCAGCGGTCTTCCATTCCCTTTTTCATCACCCATTCGCCTTTGTCTTGCGAACCCTTTTCTTTTTTAAAAACGGCATTGGCAGTACGTTCCCACTCAGATTCGGGCATAGATTTATCCCAAGCCGCTTGTGGTTCGGGTCGGCGGAGGAAGTATTTTCCAAATTTTTCTAATTTCTCAAATCCCCCAGAGTCGATTAATTGGTATTCCTTCCAGTTTTTTGGAGTTTCGGTTTGGATTGTTTCGTTTTGCATTTAATATTTTCAATTACTTTTTTCAAATATCTACATAATTCCTCTAAATTAGGTCTTTTGCATAAAAAAAACCTGATTCATTGCTAAATCAGGTTTTGTATCGTTATTCAGCGTGTAGCCAAGACTTTTTCGCTAATAAAGTTTCTTCGTCTTCCTCATGGTCAGGGTCTGGCACACAGCAATCAACAGGGCAAACTGCCGCACATTGTGGTTCTTCGTGAAAACCCATACATTCAGTACATTTATCTGGAACAATATAATAAAATTCGTCCGAAACAGGAGTCATTGGGTCTTTGCCTCCTATGGACGAACCATCTTCTAATTCTACATCGACTAATTTAGTTCCGCCACTCCAAGTCCATTCTACGCCACCTTCATAGATTGCTGTGTTTGGGCATTCTGGTTCACAAGCCCCGCAGTTTATACATTCCTCTGTGATGATAATTGCCATAAAATTATGCTTTAATGTTTATGAGTTTTTGTATTTAAATAAAAATTATAACTCACATAAATAATTATTGTTACAAATTTAATAGGTAATTTTTGAATAGCCTATAAACTTTGAAGAGTATTGTAAAATATTTATTTGAATAGTTTTGAGTAAATTGCAGAAAAAAATTAAAATATGACATTACAAGCAAGGATCAAGGCTTTTTCTGGGTTGGGGCGTTTTTTGAATGACCCCAAAAATAATCAAGAAATTGAACTTTGGGCAGAAAGAGCTGCAAATCAAAACAACTGGTTTACCCCTCAAAATACAAAAAATAGTCTAAAATCTATTACCGATTACTATCTGAACGAGGACTTATTAAATGATTGGGTAGCTTTATATGACATCAAAGATAGACCCAAAATTATAAAAAGTGTTGGAGTAATCATGGCTGGAAATATCCCAGCCGTGGGGTTTCACGATTTATTGACCATTGTGCTTTCGGGTCATGTGTGCGTGGCAAAGTTGAGTTCACAAGATACGGTTTTAATGAAAGCCTTGATTGAAAAACTCTTAGAAATTGAACCAAATTTAGAAATACGAATCGCTGATAAATTAAACGAGGTTGATGCCTTAATTGCCACAGGTTCAGATAATTCAGCCAAATATTTTGAATATTATTTCAAAAGCAAACCCCACATTATTCGTAAAAACCGTTCTTCCGTTGCCATTTTTAATGGTTTGGAAGATGAAAATGATTTCTTGAATCTTGGAAAGGATATTACTGAATATTTCGGTTTGGGTTGTCGCAATATTTCGAAGTTATTTGTTCCTGAAAAATATGATTTCACTAAATTTTATGACATAATCGAACCTTTGGGAGACATTTTTTATCATAACAAATACAAAAATAATTACGATTACAACAAGTCGATTTATTTGGTAAATATGATGCCTCATTTCGATAATGGTTTTATGATATTAGCCCCAAGCGAAAATTTAGTATCACCAATTTCTGTGATTTTTTATGAAGAATATAAAACTCAGGACGAATTAGAAAATAAGATTGCGGAAAATAAGGATAAAATTCAATGTATTGTGGCAAAAAAATCGTGGTTCAAGGAAAGTGTCAATTTTGGGGATTGCCAGAAACCAAAATTGTGGGATTATGCTGACGGGGTTGATACGATGAGTTTTCTGTTAGGTTTATGAAATTCATAAGAGTAGCATTTTCTGAATAATAGTTTTGCTTTCAAAACCTTCGATTAAACTTCTGGCGTAAATTTTGAGTTAAACAAAAATAGAAATACCGTTTTTTAAGAAATGATTTTCTATATTTGGCGAATTGTAACACTGCGTTACCTTTAAATAAGATATGTCGAAAAACTTAGTGATAGTAGAATCCCCAGCAAAGGCAAAGACCATTGAGGGATATTTAGGGAAGGATTTTATGGTTCGTTCTTCATTCGGACACGTCCGTGATTTGCCCAAAGAAAACGATGCCATTGATGTAAATAATGGCTTCAAGCCAAAGTATATTATCTCCCCCGAGAAGATAAAAGTAATCAATGAATTGAAAGCCGCCGTAAAATCTTGTGATGAAGTCTGGCTCGCAACCGATGATGACCGTGAGGGAGAAGCCATTTCGTGGCACTTAAAAGAGGCTCTGGGACTGGCGGACAATACCAAAAGAATTGTATTTCGTGAAATCACTAAAAAAGCAATTCAGAATGCCATTCTAACGCCTCGAACCATTGATGTTGATTTAGTAAATGCCCAACAAGCTCGTCGTGTTCTTGACCGCTTGATTGGCTTTGAACTTTCGCCCGTACTTTGGTCAAAGGTGAAAATGGGACTTTCTGCGGGTCGTGTACAATCAGTTGCAGTACGTATCATCGTAGAACGTGAGCGTGAAATTGATAATTTTGATTCTAAATCTTCATTCAAGATTGTTGCACTTTTCAATTTGGAAGGTGGTAAAATTTTACAGGCTGAATTACCTAAAAATTTTGAAACCGAAGGGACAGCAAAGGCTTTTTTAGAAAAATGTATTGGGGCAGATTTTAAGATTAAAAACTTAGAAACAAAACCCGCTAAGAAGACCCCATCTCCTCCATTTACGACTTCTACGCTTCAACAGGAGGCATCACGTAAATTGGGATATTCAGTTGCCTCTACGATGTCTTACGCTCAGAAATTATACGAAGCGGGTAAGATTTCGTACATGAGAACCGACTCAACGAGTCTTTCGGAAGATGCCATCCAGAATGCAACGGAAGCAATCAAAAGTGCTTATGGAGAAAAATATGTTTTCAACAGACAATTCAAAACCAAAGACGAAAACGCACAAGAAGCCCACGAAGCCATCCGTCCAACCGATTTTTCTGTTAATGCTGCAGGTGCAGATCCAAGAGAAAAACGTTTGTATGATTTAATCTGGAAACGTGCCATCGCCTCGCAAATGGCTGATGCTCAGTTAGAAAGAACTACGGCAACGGTTAGTATCTCTACAACTCCCGAAGATTTAGTTGCTCAAGGTGAAGTAGTAAAATTTGATGGATTTTTGAAAGTGTACCTCGAAGGAAAAGACGATGAAGATGATGAAGAAAATTCAAAAATGCTTCCTCCTCTTACGATTGGTCAAAATTTGGATTTAGATTTGATGAAAGGCACGGAGCGATTCACTCGTCCACCTGCACGTTATACCGAAGCAAGTTTAGTAAAGGCTTTAGAAGAAAAAGGCATCGGACGACCATCAACCTATGCTCCCACTATTTCTACGATTATCAAACGTGAATATGTGGTAAAAGAAGACAGAGAAGGCAGAGAACGTACTTTCAGAGAAATGATTCTGAAAGACAACAAAATCACAGAGAAAGTCAATAAAGAGAATTACGGAACTGAAAAGTCAAAATTATTTCCAACTTCTGTGGGAATGGTTGTGAATGATTTTTTGGTTGACAATTTCAAAAATGTTGTTGATTTCAAATTTACGGCAGATGTTGAGGATGAGTTTGATGAAATTGCCAAAGGTAAAATCGAGTGGTCGGAGATGATTGGAAATTTCTACACAGGATTTCACAAAACCATCGAAGAAAGTAAAAATATTGATAGAAATACCGTTGGTTCATCTCGTGAGATAGGTATTGACCCCAAAACGGGCAAAATGATTTCGGCAAGATTAGGTAAATTTGGTCCTTATGTACAATTAGGTGAACAAAAAACTAAGGATGAAGAAAAACCATTATTTTTTAACCTCAAAAAAGACCAGCTCATCACAACCATAACCTTGGAAGATGCTTTGGCATTGATGGAATTGCCCAAACTACCCCGTGAAGTAGGTTTTTATGAAGATAAACCCATGATTATTGGGGCAGGGAAAATTGGACCTTACATCAAACATGATGATAAATTTACAAGTTTACCAGCATCCGAAGACCCTTTCACTGTTACGGAAGCAAGAGCCATTGAGATTTTAAACGAAAAACGAGTAGCCGATTTGGGAGCTGCCATTGGTATTTTTGAAGGTGAACCCATTTCAGGTGGAAAAGGTAGATTTGGACCTTATGTTAAACACGCTGGAAAATTCTATTCTTTGGGTCGTGGGGATAGTTTGGATAATATGCCAATGGAAAGAGCCGTCGAAATTATTGTTAAAAAACGTGATGCCGAAGCCAATAAATTCCTCAAAGAATTTCCTGAGAATGATGCTATCAAGGTTTTGAACGGAATGTATGGACCTTATATCCAAATAGGAAAACGTAATGTCAAAATTCCAAAAGATATGGTTGCAGCGGATTTGACCTTAGAAGATTGTATTCGTTTGGGTGAAGAAACGCCTGTAACAACGGCTAAGGGGAAAAAGAAATAGAGAATTTTAAAAATTATTAGACCACGGATAACACGGATTAGACGGATGTTCACAGATTAAAAATAAAAATCCGTGTAAATCAGTGTAATCAGTGTAATCCGTGGTCTAATTTATTTTAGTTCACTTTAATTTGGGTGTATTTATTTTGTAAATTTGAAAAAATGCAAATCAAATGACGTATTCCATCTCAAAAATACCCAGATATATTAGCGAAGACCATCAAAGTCGGATATTGAATTTTTCGAGATTCAGTATGGACGATGATGTCTTTTTTTGATTTTTGTCAGGATAACAAACATTTACGAATCGAGCGAAATGCCAATGGAACAGTCATATTTTTACTACCAACAGGAGGAATTACAGGAATTAGAAACTCAGAAATCTCCACAGATTTAATAATTTGGAGAAGAAAAAATGGAGGACATAGTTTTGATTCATCAACAGGCTTTACCTTTGAAAATACCGCTGTCCGTTCTCCTGATGCTTCTTGGATGTCGGACGAAAGATATGAAAGTGTTGAGATTGTCGAATTGAAAAAATTTGCAAAAAATACGCCTGAGTTCGTTGTAGAATTAATGTCTGAAAACGATTCTTTGAAAGAATTACAAGGGAAAATGGAAAAATATATCGCCAATGGGGTATTATTGGGTTGGTTAATTAATCCTAAAACCGAAGAAACTTTTATTTACCGTGTGGATGGTACAATTTCAAAAATCGTTGGTTTTGACAATAAATTATCAGGAGAAAATATTTTAGAAGGTTTTGAATTTGATTTAAACTTAATGAAGTTGTGAGCAATGAGTTATGAGAGAAATAAACTCTTAGCTCCTCGTAACTCATTGCTCATAGCTCGGCTTACATATGAAAAAAACGTTAGTAGTCCTCACAGGAGCAGGTATTTCTGCCGAAAGTGGTGTTGCCACATTCAGAGACTCGGATGGTCTTTGGGAAAATTTTTCAATCGAAGACGTGGCAACCTTGACAGGTTGGCAAAAAGACCCTGCCTTGGTTCAAGATTTCTATAATATTCGAAGGCAACAAATGCCAACTGTCGTACCTAACGAAGGGCATAAAATTTTGGCTAAATTAGAAAAGTATTTCAACGTCCAAATCGTTACGCAAAACGTAGATGATTTGCACGAGCGAGGTGGTTCGAGTAATATCTTGCATCTACACGGGCAACTCACACAAGCCCGAGGTAGCAAGGACAAAAACAAAATTTACGACATCGGTTATCGTGCCATCGAAATGGGAGAAATGGCTGACGACGGTACACAAATGCGACCTCACATCGTCTGGTTTGGGGAGGACGTTCCTGAGATTATCAATGCCGTCGAAAAAGCTGCCGAAGCTGATATTTTTGTGGTTGTCGGTACTTCAATGCAAGTTTATCCAGCCGCAAGTTTAGTGAATTATGTAGGCGAAAAAGTGCCTATTTACATCATTGACCCTAAAAAACCTGATATTTCCATGCAAAAAAATATGACCTACATTCAAGCGGGTGGCGGTGAAGGTTTACAGAAATTATGGGAAATTTTAGTTGAGAATAAATAATTTTAATCGAGAATAATTATCTCAAAATATTCAAGAAAATGACCATTTCAGCTGGAAGTCTAAAATATTATCAAGAAGATTTTGTTTTCAATTTCCTTCAAGAAAACTTGAAGGATGATGAGTTCTTTGAGCTTTGTCAAAAGAATCCACATTTAAAACTTGAAAAAAAATCAGACGGAACTATCATTATTATGCCCAACACAGGAGGAACAACTGGAAAACGTAATACAAAAATAACGGCAAGACTTTCAATTTGGGAAGAAGAGAATGGTGGAAATTCTTTTGATTCTTCAACCGCTTTTATTTTTCCAAATGGAGCAACTCGTTCTCCTGATGCCGCTTGGGTAAGTGATAGACAGTGGAATACATTAACAGAAATAGAAAAAGAGAGATTTCCTCCTGTTTCCCCTGAATTTATCGTAGAATTAATGTCTCCAAGTGATAGAATAAAAGATGCCAAAGAAAAAATGTTAGAATACATCGATAATGGCGTACAACTGGCATGGTTAATCAGTCCAACTGTTGAAGAAGTCCATATTTATCGAGCTGATGGTACAATTTCAAAGGTAAATGAGTTTGACAATATTTTATCGGGGGAAAATATTTTACCCAATTTTGAATTTAAGTTAAGTTTACTAAGATAATTTTCATAATCTAATCCGTTTTATAAAATGAAAAATTTTATATCAAATAATCCCACAAAACTTCTTTTTGGCAAAGGAGTCGTTTCAAAATTAGGCTCATTTTCCAAGAAATCAGGCTCAAAAGCTATTATCATTATTGGTAAAGGTTCTGTTAAACACAACGGTATTTTGGATGCTGTAACAGAACAATTAAAATCCGCTGGGACTGAATATGTTTTATTTGAAGGCATAAAATCTAATCCAATCTATCAAGATGTGGATGCTTGTATAAGCGTAGCTCGTGAATTCGGAGCAGACCATATTGTTGCCGTTGGCGGAGGCTCAGTGATTGATTCTGCCAAAGCCGTTGCTGCAGGTTTTTATCACGATGGCTCAGTTTGGGATATTTGTTCGGGGGGAATCAAAATCAAACAAGCCTTACCAATATTATGTGTTTTGACGTTGGCAGCAACGGGTACTGAAATGAATATGTTTTCGGTTATCCAAAACGATGCCACAGGGCAAAAATTAGGTTGGGGTAGTGATCTGGTTTATCCAAAAGTATCTTTCCTTGATCCAGAATACACTTATTCAGTTCCAAAAACCTATACTTCTTACGGTGTTTCAGACTTAATTGCTCATACTTTTGAACAATATTTTGAACCTACCAAAGCACCACTTTCTGATTATATTGCTACGGATATTGTTCGATTAGCCTTTGAATATGGCAGACAAGCCGTTGATAATCCAACTGATTATGAATCACGTTCAAATATCCTTTGGCTTTCGACTGCGGCTCTAAACGGCTCATTATCAGCGGGTAAGCAAGGAGGGGATTGGGGTGTACACGGTTTTGAGCATTCTTTGAGTGTGTTGTATGACATACCGCACGGGGCGGGATTATCCATTATTTATCCCGCTTGGATGAAGACTTATTTTCCAGAAATTGAGACAAAATTAGACTTCATGGCTGAACGAACTTTGGGAGGAATCAATAAAGCCAAAGATTTTATTGCAGGTTATGAATATTTCTCAAAAACCATTGACTCTCCAACGAAGTTATCAGAAGTAGGTATTCAAAAATCAGAAGAAGAAAAAATTGTAGAAAATCTAAAAATGAATAAGGTAACGGGGGCATTCTTTGAACAAAATGAAGCAAAATATCGTGAGATGTTGTCTTATATGTGGTAAGTTTCTTAGCCACCAAGGCACAAAGACGCTAAGAAAAAAAGTGAAAACTTAGCGACTCCGTGTCTTGATGTCAAAATAATAAAAATTCTAATCAAATTATAATGAATCACTGGCTCGTAAAATCTGAACCTTTCAAATATTCTTGGGATGATTTCGTTAATCAAGGTGTAGGTACTTGGGATGGCGTGCGTAATTATCAAGCTCGCAACAACTTACAAGCTATGCAGGTTAATGATTTAGTGTTTTTCTATCATTCAAACGAAGGCTTAGAGATTGTGGGACTGGCAAAAATCGTAAAAGAAGCCTATCCGGACCCAACTATTGATGACGCTCGCTGGGTGGTGGTGGACTTAGTCCCCGTTGAAAAATTCCCAAAGACTGTAACACTCAAACAGATAAAAGCCGATGAAAGATTAAAAGACATTGGTTTAATTAAGCAAATGAGGCTTTCCGTAACCGCCATCAAACCCGAAGAATTTGATATTATTCTCGGAATGGCTCATGAAAGTTAATTTGATAATTGGTTAATTTGAAGATTTGAAAATAATTTACCACCTAACATTTTCAAATTAACAAATCATCAAATTTTCAAATTGGTATGTTTTTAAATTAACCAATTATCAAATTTTCAAATTACTATCATCAACAATCCATGAAAACGAAAATTGTTCATCGCTCTTTAATCCTTCTTTTGGTATTTTTCAATCAATTGTCTCATGCTCAAAGCATTAAAAGAATTGAAATACCCGTTCCCTCCACCAGTACAGAATTATTCACCATTCCTGTAAATGACCAAGGGGTTTTAATTTTGAACGAAATCAACAAAACCAATTTCAGTCTCACCCGTTATGACATCAATCTCGAACGACTCTGGACGGTCAATGGTACGATGGATGCTTCCCTTGATTACGTCAAACATTCATACGACGGTAAAAATTTGTACCTTCTTTTTAGTAGATACCGTAGTAATGTTTATGAAGTCGTGAAGGTAAATATTGGTCCAGGTTTTATTGAAAAATATCAGATTATGTCCGTTGATAGAATGGAAGTGTCTGATTTTCAGGCACTAAACTCTTCGGTTTTTATTGCGGGAGTTGTTAATGCTCAACCTGTGATTCTATTTACGAACCTCAATGAACGCAAAACAAAGGTATTACCAAGTGCTTTAAAAAATCAAGCAGAAATTCAATCAATGGAGTTGGATACTACCGCCAATATTGTGAACGTTACGTATGCGGTGGGTACGAGAGGAAAGAATTATCAATTGGTTTTGAAGTCTTTTGATGAGGATGGAAAGATGATTTCGCAAGTAGCCATGAATCCCGATAGTGAATTTGCGATGATGAATGGTAGAATGAGTTTGGTCTCAGATTCAACCGAAGTCATGTTTGGAACTTATGGACACAAAAACTCTATTGGTTCTTCTCGTGGACCAACCTCGCAAGGTATTTATTTTTCCAAATTTGTCGATAATGAAATTACGGACGTGAAGTTTCACAGTTTTACGGAGTTTAAGAATTTCTTTAACTTTATGTCTGACCGACAAAGAGAAAGACAAGAAAAAAAGATTTTAAGTAAAAAAGAAAAAGGTGAGGAACTACGTTTGGATTATCGTTTGTTGGTACACGACATCGTGAAACAGGACAATCAGTATATAATGGTTGCGGAAGCATTTTATGCTGAATATAAGAGTAACAATTTTAATCCATACGGCATGGGAAATAATAGTTGGAACAGCTTTGGGAGTCCGTATAGCTCTTTCTACAATCCTTATCGTTGGGGTTACGGCAATTATGGTCTGTACTCCCCTTTCAGTTCATATTATTCACCGTGGGGTTGGGGAAATAGAAATTATAACAATAGCCAAGTATTTGACGGCTGGACATATACCCACGCCATTGTAGCGGCATTTGATGAAAAAGGAAATTTACTGTGGGATAACAGTATTGAACTAAAAGATGTGAAAGAGCAAAAACTCTCAGAAAAAGTTAAAACTTCCATCAAAGGCAATGAGATAACGCTTTCGTACAGTAACAAAGGACAAATTTTTACAAAAATAATTCAAGCCGAGAAAGTCGTAGAAAATACTGCTCCAAGACCCATTGACACACAAATGGAAGGCGACAAAGTAAAACAAACTACTTCGGATAATATTGATTTTTGGTATAATAATTTCTTCTTAGCTTCTGGTTATCAGAAAATTACCAATGATCAAGAAGGAGGAAAACGAAATGTATTTTATCTGAATAAGGTTTCGTTTTAGAATATGTAAATCGATTCCCCAGAATCGAAAACGGGAAAGCCCTGATTTGGAAACAAGTCAGGGCTTTTTCATTCTCTTTAAATAATTATATTTTTTCTTAGAATCTCAATTATACAAAATTTGATTTTTATATAATTTTTAAAAATGCGTTTAAAAATGATTGTATAATTAAATAATTATTACATTTTTGTTTAAAACAGGTTCAAAAAAATACTATATTTTGATTATTTTACGAAAAAAATAAAAAAATAAGTTTTAAAACTGTATAATTTATTTGGAATAATAAATTATACCTACAATCTTTGTGTAGTAATCAAGCATTTATTTTAAACACGAAACGAAATTGTATTATGAAAAAAGCCTTAACTACCGCATTTTCTTTGCTTTTAGCATTTTCAGCACTTTCCCAAGAAAAGACAGAAGATAAAGGAAAATTTATATTCTCGGGATATGTAGATTCTTATTACATGGCAAATTTCAATAGCCCAATTAATAGAACAAATGGTGGAGCTTCTGGAACAGCCAGAGCATTTGATGTAAAAGTAGGGCAGTTTTCATTAGGTTTATTACAAACTAAAATGACCTACTCAACTTCTAAGTTAGACATCGTTGGAGATTTGACCTTTGGACCGAATGCAGATTTAGGTAATTATGGAAATGTTATTGGTCGAGTAGGAGCAACCTTTGACGCAAACGGTATTGCCATTCCTACAACAGGTACTTCACTCGCCATCAAGCAGGCTTATGTTACATGGAAAGCAACTGATAAACTTTCTTTGACAATGGGACAATTTGGAACGCATATCGGTTACGAAGTGATTGACGCACCAGTCAACTATCATTATTCATTATCGAATCTTTTTAATAATGGACCTTTTTATCATGTAGGTTTGAAGGCTCAATATAACTTCTCTGATAAAGTTTATTTGATGGGAGGTGTTGTAAATAATGTTGATAATTTAGATGATAATAATAGAGCAAAAGGTATCATCGGACAATTATTTGTTTCCCCAGTAGCTGGATGGAATGTATATTTGAACGCCATTACTTCAAATGAAGCCAATGCGAATGCAAAAGGATTGACCCCAGATGCCAGTTATTCGTTATTTGATTTGACAACTACTTACCAAATCACACCTAAATTTATGGTAGGAGTGAATGCTGCATCAGGTTCACAATCAGGAGATTATCAAACAGTAACAACTAATCCAAAATTTGCCAAAACCTCTGGTACATGGGGTGGCTGGGCTTTGTACACGAATTATTCAGTATCTGATGTTTTTAGTATTGGTGCAAGGTATGAGAATTTTAATAATCAAGATGCTGTTAGATTACTTCGTGTAGACAATGCGACAGGCGTAACCGTAAATTCATTGACAGTAACGACTACTTTCACCGTTGCTGATGGACATTTATTAATCAAGCCTGAATTTCGTTCGGATGCTTTTGATAAAAATTTCTTTGTGGACGGAGAAGGTAAAGACCAAAAATCACAATCAACTTTGGGTTTAGCAGTTATTGCTAAATTCTAAAAATAATCTACTGATTATCAGTCAATTGCCCGATTATGAGTATTTTTTTTGTAAATAAATATATTTTAAATTATTTTAATTAAAAAACCACATGACACAACAAAAACCTTCTTGGTTGCCAATAAGTATTTTACTTTTGGTTGCCGTTGCCGCAGTTTATTTTGGAAAAGATGGCGGTGTCGCTGTAGCCGACAAAAATTTTAGTGCTGGTGATACCGCTTGGATGCTCGTATCTTCTGGTCTTGTTTTATTAATGACCCCAGGTTTAGCTTATTTTTATGGTGGAATGGTTAATCATAAAAACGTAATTTCGACTATGTTGCAATCATTTATTGCGATGGGCGTAATTACGGTGATTTGGGTAGTATTTGGTTTCAGTTTAGCTTTTGGAGAATCACTCGGAGGTGTAGTTGGAAACCCAATGACCTATTTTATGTTCAAGGGCGTTTTCGATGGTCCTGCATGGTCATTAGCTCCAACTATTCCATTAGCTCTTTTTGCCTTTTTCCAAATGAAATTTGCGGTAATTACACCTGCTCTGATTTCAGGTGCTTTGGCTGAAAGAATTAACTTCCGTGCTTTTGTATTATTTATGGTGCTTTTTTGCGTGATTGTTTATGCTCCATTGGCACACTGGACATGGCATCCAGACGGTTTCCTTTTCAAATATGGTGTACTGGATTTTGCAGGCGGAACTGTTGTACACATGAGTGCAGGTTGGGCGGCTTTGGCAGGAGCGTTGTACTTGAAAAGACGCAGGTCTCACATCGAGGCAAATGTTTTACCTCCCGCAAATATTCCTTATGTTTTGTTGGGAACAGGTTTATTGTGGTTCGGGTGGTTCGGATTCAACGCAGGTTCTGCCGTTGGAGCAACATCTTTGGCAGTTTCAGCCTTTGGAACTACGCATGTGGCTGCAGCGGCGGCGGGTTTATCTTGGATATTATTTGATGTTACTCGTGGACGTAAAGTTTCAGCCTTAGGGTTTTGTATTGGTGCGGTTGTTGGTTTAGTAGCCATTACTCCTGCATCAGGTTTTGTAACTGTTCCAGTAGCCATTTTTATTGGTACAATCGCCGCAATTATTTCAAATATTGCGGCACATTGGAGAGCAAATTCTAAGTTAGATGATACATTAGACGTATTTCCATGTCATGGTATGGGCGGAATGGTCGGTATGGTGATGACGGGTTTATTTGCTTCAAAGGCTGTAAATGTTGTTGTGGTTGAAGGTGAGCAAGGTTGGTTTATCACTGGCGACCCAACTTTATTTGTCAAGCACATGATTGCCTTAGTTGCCGTTTCTGCATTTGCTTTTGGAGGTTCACTTTTATTATTGTGGGTAACTGACAAAATCATCCCTTTGCGGGTAACCGAAGAAGAAGAAAGGGTAGGATTAGATATTTCTCAACACGATGAGTCGTTGATTGAAGCCTAAAATATGGTAACTCAACCACAAGTAATGGTTCTTGTGGTTTTGTTTCAGAAAGAAAGTTGTCTGTCTTTGGCGGGCAACTTTTTATTTTTTGAGTAGAACAGGTTTTCAACCTGTTTCGTAATCGTATAAAAACTAACAGGTTGGAAACCTATTATACAGAAAATACACCCAAAATGAACCAAATTCTTATTTCAAAATGTTGTAATTTTGAATAATGTTTAAACTAAATAAATAATTACAATGGGAAAATATGTTGTGGCAACTGATGATAATTTTCAGGAGCTAATTAATTCGGATATACCAGTTTTGGTAGATTTTTGGGCAGAATGGTGCGGACCATGTAAAATGATTGGACCAATCGTTGAAGAATTAGCGGGAGATTTGGAAGGACAGGCAGTCATTGCAAAAATGGATGTTGATGCCAATTCAACGATTCCTTCAACTTTGGGAATCCGCTCAATTCCAACTTTATTAATCTTCAAAAATGGAGAATTAAAAGAACGTTTAGTAGGTGGAAACATTCCAAAGGCTGTTTTGGCTCAAACTGTTCTCAAATACGCATAGGTCAATTAACAGTTATCAATTAACAATTAGCAGTTGAAACATTTGACTAAGAATTGTTAATTGATAATTGTTCAATGATAATTGTACAAGCCTTCTTAATTTCTTTTTCTGAGATAATCAGTGGCGGTGCGATTCTCATAGAATTATCGCAAAACAAAAACCAATCCGTAATGATTCCTTTCACGATGGCATTGTCAATAATTGGTTTCAACGTATCAAAATCCTCAAATTCCACTGCCATCAACAATCCCTGATTTCTGACTTCTTTTATTTTTTCGTGAACTAATAAGTCTCTGAAAATCTGAGCTTTATGTTTTACTGAATCTAATAAATTTTCTTCCAAAATTACGTTTAAAGTTGCCAAAGAAGCCGCACAACTTACTGGATGCCCACCGAAAGTGGTAATATGTCCCAATATTGGATTATTCTTGAAAACGGACATTACTTTTTGGTTGGCGATAAATGCTCCGATGGGCATTCCTCCGCCCATACCCTTGGCACAAAGCAAAACATCGGGATAAAAACCAAATTGTTCAAAAGCCCAAAACGTTCCTGTACGTCCAAAACCCGTTTGGATTTCGTCAATAATCAAAAGCGTTCCAGTCAAATCACATTGTCTTCTCAGTTCGGTAAAGTACTGATAATCAGGCACTCTCACACCCGCTTCACCCGCAATAATCTCAATAAATACCGCCGCAGTTCGGCAAGTTATTTTTTGAATATCCTCAAAACTTCCGTGATTTATTTGTTTGATTTCGGGTAAAAGGGGGCGATAATTTCTTTTAAAATTTTCACTGCCTGATAATGATAAAGCCCCTTGCGTAGCTCCGTGATAAGCATTTACGCATGAAATTATTTCTTGGCGACCTGTATAACGTTTGGCTAATTTCATAGCACCTTCCACGGCTTCTGTTCCTGAATTTGTAAAATAGACATTATCTAAAACTGGATATCTTCGACACTTTTTGTCTAATGTTTTTACTAATGCTTCTGCCAAAAGTGTTTGTGGCGTTTGCACATATTCACCATAAACCATCAAATGCAAATACTTATCTACTTGATTATGAATAGCTTGCGTAACTTTTGAGTGTCGGTGTCCAACGTTGGAAACACCTATTCCCGAAATCAAATCCATATATTCTTTGCCATCCTTCCCGTACATATATACGCCTTCCGCTCGTTCGATTTCGAGCGAGAGTGGGAAGTCGGAGGTTTGGGCGACATTTTTTAAGAATAATTCTCTGTGTGTAATCATTTAATTCTTTTATACTGTAGCTCAAAGTGGCACTTCGAGAATTGAATTACAACGTCTCGAAGTGCCACTTCGAGCTACAGTATAAAAGTAGATAAGTAAAAGGACGACTTCCTTCAAAAGGAAGTCGTCCTTGAAATTCATAACAAAATTGTTTTACTACTTTTCCATAAAACAGACACTACCACCCACCCAATCAAAATCTTTATTATACCTAACTCCAATCATTTCGCCCCTCGAAAGTCGAGCGAGATTTGTCAATAAAGTTGGTCTTGGTTCGTCTTCTTGCCAAATATACAACATTCTGATTTCGCATTTTACTTTGCTTCCATCGGTAGTTTTGATGACGGGTTCGTATTTCACTTTTTTCTGTAAAATATAATTTTCAGGGTCGTTTATTTTTTCTAAATCTGATGGTAAAACATTGATAATCACTCCACTACCAGCAAATGAAAACAATGGTTTCAGCACATAATCTGACAAACTCTCTGGATATTTTCCCTCAAATTCATTCAGAAAGCGACATTCTGGAATGTATTTATTGTTGAATAAAGGCATCGTAAACTTACTAATCCTGAAAAACCAATTTGGATGCCCAACCCATTCTACATCAACATCGTCCGTAAGGTTAAATTCAGTTTTGAGGTCGGGATAATTCGTTAAATCATCAAAAATTAGTCGATTATAGATTCGATGGATTGGCGTTTTGATACCGTCATTATCATAAAATAATTTCCTTCCGTTTTTAATAATTTTTGTCAAACATACCGCTTTGACACCAATAAGATTTTCGGTAACATCAAAATCTACTCGGGTCTTTTGAGTTTCTGGATAGATTTCTAACAAAATTACATTTTCAACTTTTTCATTGCCAATAATTAATTTTTGGAGTTGTTCGACATAATTTTTTCTATCAAAATCATTAAACATAAACTCATACTCTGCTGGAATATCAAAATGTTTTTGATATGTCTCAGAAAGTAAGTATTGAAAGCCAAAAAGAGACGGAAAGCCTTGTAATTCAATGAGTTGTGGTTCAAATTCACCCGTTTCAGTTTGACAAACTGCAAAATCAATGGCTAAAAAAGAGGTATGATTATTTTCGTTGGGTACGTTTTGATTTGGATGAATGGCTTTTGAAGTTTTTTCTTTAAAATCTTCTTTTACAATCACATCGAAAATATTTTCACAGGTATCTATTAATTTGTTTTTCAGATAATTAGGAACAAAAATAGGGGTTTCCGCAATCCGAAACTCAATAGGATTATTAGTGGCGTTGGACAAATCAGCCAAAAAGTTTTGGTATTTTTCTTGGGAGAAAGATTGGTTATATTTTTGTCTGATTGATGATTGCATTTTAAAGAGAATTTGGAGGCAAGAGATTTGACAATTCTCAAAGAGTTGTCAAATCTGAGTTATTATATTAATTCTAACTGCAAAACCGACTCCATCGCCTTCTTCAAAAACTTAGGAATAATGATTGATTCTGTCAAAATAATCTTATCTGGGTCGTCCAATTTATCAATCATATCATTGTACTTTTCTAAGCCGTGAGTTTTGATAACTGTCTTCCTTTTCTCTTCCGAGGATAGGTGTTTTTTCATTCCTATACCATCGGCTTCTGGGTGAAATTGTGTTCCAAAAACCTCCTCTGAAAAACGAATTGCCATGATGGCACGTTCTAAATTAACCAGTGGACGTTCTTTTTCCATTCTTAATATCGTTACGCCTAATTCTTTAATTCTCCTTTTTTGAGGGCTAACTAATTGATAATCACGAGAATCTACTACAAAAAACGGTTCTGGTAATCCTTCAAACAATTCTTCGTGTACATCTTTGTCGATTTGGTTTACTGGAAAAACGCCAAACGCTGTGCTTCTTCGTTTGGTGATGTTTCCAATACCTAAATGTCGTGCAACTAATTGGAAAGAATGACAAATCAAAAACATATATTTTTTTGTACTTTTCTCATATTGTACTTCCTCTGAGTTATTGTGGGCAAATACAGAATCTATAAAATCAAAATAAGGTTTTTCCCAAGATTCTCCTAATTCTAATGGACTCCCTGGACCGCCCGTTGAAATGTAAATATCGTAACTTAAGTCTGGGATTTCATTATTAGCACGGACGTTGAATACAGTAGTCTCAACCTCATTTTTTTCTTTTTCTTTAAATTCCTTGATTATATTACCAATACATCGCATTCCTTCATTTGGGAAGTTATTGTACATATCAAGAATGGCTATATTAAGTGGTTTTTGCATAATATTTTTGTTGAATGATGATGTGTTTTAGGCACAATTTATATGCAAAAATACTTATTTTTTTGCAATACCTTAGCTCGAAGCGGCAATTTGAGACATTAAAGTTCGATTCTCGAAGTGCCACCGAGCGTCGGTCGCTTCGAGCTACAGTATTACAAAATCGTCAATAAATCCCAAATCTTGTTTCTTCTACGATATAATCCACAACTGCTTTCAAATCCCCACCAGTTTGCTCAAAAATAGCAATTTGCCGATCAGCCCCTGTACCGTGATCGAGGATTTCTTTGATATATTCTACTTCTTTTCTACTGCCCAACTCATCCAAAACATCGTCCACAAATGCTAATAATTCGTCGCATAAATCACGGTAGGGGACTTCTTCTTGTTTTCCAAAATCAATTAATTTTCCGTGGATTCCATATCGTGCTGCACGCCATTTATTTTCATTGATTAATAATCTTCGGTAGGTCTTGAAGCTAAGATTTTGTTTGAGAAGTTTGTGCAATTTTGCCACCAAAGCCTGCATCAAAGCTGCCAAACAAATGGTTTCATCAATCCTTAGCGTTACATCACAAATCCTAAATTCGATGGTTTCATAATGTGGATGCAGACGAACGTCCCACCAAACTTTCTTTGGATTACTGATACAATTAGTTTTCATTAAAGTCCCGATGTATTCGTCGTATTCGGTAGCCGTAGCAAAATAATCAGGAATACCCGTGCGTGGAAATTTTTCAAATACTTTGGAACGATAAGATTTAAACCCAGTATTTCGTCCACACCAAAAAGGCGAGTTAGTAGAAAGTGCGTAAATATGTGGCAAAAAGTACCGAACAGCATTCAAAATCTCCATGCCATCTTGACGGTTTTCTATGCCTACGTGTACGTGAAGCCCAAAAATTAGATTTCCCCTGGCGACATCGCGCATTTCTTCAATCAGGGCATCGTAATGCGGATTGGGTGTAATGAGTTGCTCTTGCCAATCCGAAAAAGGGTGCGTTCCTGCGGCGGCTACCAATAGATTTTGCTTTTCGGCTAATTCAATAATGTGCCTTCTGAGTTCGGTAACTTCTTCCCGGGCTTCTTGGATATTATGACAAATATTTGTCCCAACTTCCACGACGGCTTGGTGCATTTCGGCTTTTACCCTTTCGTGTAGCGTGATTTGCCCACCCTCCACAATTTTACTCATGTGAGAGCGTAATTCACGGGTTACAGGGTCAATAGTTTGAAATTCTTCTTCGATTCCGAGGGTGAATAAGGGCATGGCTTTGGGTTATTGGTGATTATCGGTAACTGGTTACTGGAAATTAGTGATTAGTTTAAGGAAATTGTAAAATTAAAAGTACCAGATAATACAATGGGGTGGGTGACGAGATTTGCCAATTTTTTAAAAAATTGGCAAATCTAAATCAATACTATTGTTCAGAAAACTTTATTTTGTCTGGGCGACCCCGTCTGAATCAGGATTTACAAGATTTAAGGAATAACAGGATGAAAATTATGAAAATCATTAAATCCTATAATCCTGATTCAGACGGGGTCGCCCAGACAAATTATTGTTTTTCAAACACTATGTTTTTATAATTTCCCCTAATTGTATGGATATTTATCTTCATCAAGTAACTAATAACTAATTTTCTACATTGTACTCCTATCTTTTCCATTCACTGAGGAGAATATAAACGTACCCCAAGTGAGATTGTCTTTGCCAGGTTTGTGTTTTTTTGCACGGTCAATTGCCACTTTTGCCATTGTATCAACTACCCAATCAAAGTTTTCTTGACCTACCGAAGTTACTTCGGCATCAGGGGCAGGATTACAAAAATCTATGGCATAAGGGATTCCATCTTTTACCGCAAACTCAACCGTATTGAAATCATAGCCAAGGGCTTGATTTAGTTTTATGACATAATCTTTTACCAATGCCATCAGCTTTTTAGCGTGTGGACCAGTAGGTAATTGAGCGTCATAACGTAAATGGGGCTGATTTCGAGGTTCGTAAGGCATTATTTTGACTTCTTTTCCACCCAAACAATAACATCTAAAATAATCGGTAAAGACGATTTCTTCTTGCAAAAGCATTACTAATTGGTCGGTTTCGTCATACGCACTAAAAAGCTCATCGGGGTTTCTAACCTTGTAAACACTTTTCCAACCTCCGCCAGCGTGGGGTTTCATGTAGGCAGGAAAACCAATGTGGTCAAAAATGTCACCCCAAGGCAATGGAAATTTTAGGTTTCTGAAAGATGCTTCGGAAGTATCTGAAGGACGTTCTTTTGAAGGCAATAAAACGGTTTTAGGAACTGGAACGCCCAGGTTTACGGCTAAGGCGTTGTTAAAAAACTTCTCATCAGCCGACCACCAGAAGGGGTTATTAATGACCGCCGTACCTGCCAGAGCCGTATTTTTGAGCATGGCTCTGTAAAAAGGAACATCCTGAGAAATACGGTCAATGATGACATCGTAACCAGACGAAACCCCTTGAAGTACCTTATCAACTACCATTCGTTCTGCCATAATGCCCGTTGGAGCGATTTGATTTACTCTTTCTACAAATGCCTCTGGAAAAGATGTTTCCATTCCGTGAAGAATACCAATTTTTTTCATGTGATTTTTTTTGAGGTTTTGGGTTTTGGGTTTTGAGGGTTAAGAAAAGAATGAAAACGTCTTTTCTTTTTCTAACCCCTAAAACCTAACTCCCAACTTCTATTTTAAATTTTATTCAAATACTCCGAAAACATTTCTCGCCAAATATCCCAATCGTGCGTGCCGTGCCAACGAACATCTAACCAATGATTGATATTTTTGTGAGCCAATATTTTAGACAAATTTTCATTGTCAGGTTTACAAAAATCGGCATTGCAAGTTCCCAAAACGATGTTCATATTCCACAGATTGGGGTCTGTGGCGTTTGGCAGATAATTAGGAGGATTATTGTAAAACACGTTTTCATCGTAATAATCACCCAAAAAAGAACGAATGTCAAAGGCTGCACCCATCGTAAATAAATGCGAAACCTTATCGGGATGTTTGAAGGCAAAATTAGCGGCATGATAACCTCCAAAACTACAACCCGCAACCGCTACTTTGGAGACATTACACTCGCTCATTATGGACGGAATCAACTCTTCGTTAAGATATTGGTCATAATAAACATGATTTTGGATTCTCTCCGATGGATGAAGATGCTTTCCGTACCACGAATGCTTATCAATGCTGTCAGGACAGTAAATTTTCACTTTTCCAGCATCAACGTAACTACGTGCGGATTCAATTAGTTTAAAATCTTTAGCTTCGTGGTACCGCCCCATCGTGGTTGGAAAAATGATTACTGGATAGCCCCAATTACCAAAAATAAGCATTTCATTGTCCGCACCAAGATGGTGGGAATAGTATTTTATATAGCGTTCCTGCATAATCTAAAAGGCTTATTTAATTATTTGTTCATAAATTTATCCCAAAATAGAAATAGTTTTTTAGTTTCAAAAGAATAAGCCTAAATCTTTTATAAATAAAATAATAATTTTTGTGATAATTTATGGAATAATCCTAAATTTTAACTTGTAAATAAACTCCGATAAAGTGAATACAAAAGCCTTCCAATTGACTCAAATAGAAGAAAACATCTATTCAAAGTACCTCAGGCGTGAAGTTGCAATTACTTTGATATATCCTAAAAATAATTTTCAAAGATTACCCGTTTTGATTTTTAATGATGGACAAGATTTTGAAGCTTTGAAAATGAAGATGACTATTTCTATTTTATTTTCCGAGAACAAAATTCCTCCTATGATGTGTGTAGGTATTCATGCAAATAATGAGCGTATGCAGGAATATGGAACCGCCTCACAGGCGGATTATAAACAAAGAGGAAGCAAAGCAAGAAAGCATAATGATTTTGTAGTGAATGAATTATTACCTTATTTAGAAAAAAAATATTTAATCAAAAACAAGGGGAATGTCATTGCAGGATTGTCATTAGGAGGACTTTCGGCAATGGATATTGGGTGGAATAATCCAGAGGAATTTTCAAAGATTGGCGTTTTTTCTGGGTCTTTTTGGTGGCGACAAAAATCTGAGGAAGAAGGATATACGGATGAAAATGACCGAATTATGCACAATATTGTCAGAGATGGTTCGTATAGAAAGGGAATGAAATTTTGGTTCGAGGCAGGTACGCAAGACGAAGAGTCCGATAGAAATAATAACGGAATAATTGATGCGATTGATGATACTTTGGATTTGATGAAAGAACTCGAAAAGAAAGGCTACTCAAAAGATGAAGACTTGATATACAGAGAAGTAGAAGGAGGGAGGCATAATCACGAAACTTGGGCGAGGGTTCTACCAGAGTTTCTGATTTGGGCTTTTGGGAAAATACTGTAGCTCGAAGTGGCACTTCGAGTTACAGTTGCTTCGAGTTACAGTATTTTTCATACCTTGATATACACTTTTAAGACCGTTTAACATACTTTTTATCAATCCAACAACCTTTTGTCTTAACATTGCATCTTGAAATATAAATACGCTATTCAAAATTAAAACACTAAAACCAATTCCCATGAAAAACTACTTCTTCACAATTCTCATTTCTTCAATTTGTTACCTTCCACTTTTTGCAGGCGGTATCAAAGGCACAATCAAAAATACAAAGGCAGAGCAACTTTCTTTTGCTTCGATAATCATCAAAGGTTCATCGAGAGGAACAATGGCAAACGAAGACGGAAAATATGAATTTGCCTTAGAAAAAGGTTCATACACTATCATTTTTCAATATTTAGGGCATAAAACAATCGAAAAATCAGTTGAAGTTGGCAATGATTACGTAGTGCTTGATGCTGTTTTGGAAGAACAATCTGTTGCACTAAATGAGGTTCGTTTTTCTGCCAAAGCCGAAGACCCCGCTTATACGATTATGCGAAAAACCATTTCGATGGCACGTTTCAAAATCTTAGAATTGGATTCGTACACTGCTCGCACCTACGTCAAAGGAACTGCCAAAGTAGAGGAAGTATCAGGTTTGATGAAGATGTTGGCTGGAAAAAAAATTGAGAAAGAAACGGGTCTAAAAATTGGACAAGTTTATGTGATAGAATCTATCAATGATGTTAATTTTAAACAGCCCTCGAATGTCAAAGAAAAAGTAGTTTCTGCACGAAGTAATTTACCCAAACAACTCCAAGACCAAGGGGCGAACTTTATTACAGTTTCACGAATTAATTTTTATAATTCTAAGGCATTTAGCGATATAATTTCGCCACTATCTCCCTCAGCCTTAGCGTATTATAAGTTTAAATTTGAAGGAGAGTTTACCGAAAATGGACAGTTAATCAATAAGATTCGGGTCATTCCAAAGGCTTCGGGAGATAACGTTTTTAGTGGAGTAATCAATATTATTGAGGATTCGTGGTATATCCATAGCGTGGACTTGAAGTTTAATGATGATAATTCCAAGAATACAATCAAAATGGTTTTTGCTCCTTTTAAAGAGGTTTGGTTACCAGTGAGTTTCTCTTTCCATAATGATTTTGATGCCTTTGGATTTCAAGGATACCTTAATTATGTAACCAATGTAAGAAATTATGCGGTTAATATTAATCAAAAATATCACCAAAAGCCCGTTGTAATTGACGAGAAAATAGATAAAGCCGAAGCACTGAGTTTGAAAGGTGAAAAAGTTGATGCCAAAACCGCTTTGAAACAAAAACAATTGACTCGCAAACAGTTAGAGAAATTCTTGAAATCTTCCGAAAAAGAAGATAAAAAAGAAAGAAAATCGAAAGGTGAAGATGTGGCTTTGGTTCGTTCGTATAGCATTGAAGTCGATTCGCTATTTAAGAAAAGAACCAGCAACTTTTGGGAAGAAGAACGCCAAGTTCCTTTGACCGAATTTGAGATAAAAGGCTACGCCCAAGCCGATAGTATCACAAAAGCAAACGAAGGAAATTATAAGAAAGATTCTATCAAAAACCTGCCTGTGTTTAAACCAATGCACATTTTGATGGGTAAAGTTTATAATTATGGCAAACGAGACGACTTGTATAGTTTTTATCCACGGTCATTGACTTATAGTTCTCCCATCTTTGAATTGGGCAACGCCAACACCGTTGATGGTTATTATTTACAAGGAAGTTTGAAGTATGAAACTCGTGAAAAACTCCTAAAACGAACCTCACTTTATACAGATTTTAGATACGCTTTGGGTCGAAAAGCCTTCAATGGTGATATTGGTTATTTTCAAATTAAAAACTATAATTCTCTCGAAATTAAGGTAGGAAATATGGTTCAACAATTCAATGCGAATAATCCAATTTCAAATATAACCAATACTATTTTCACGACCTTAGCGGAGGAGAATTATATGAAAATTTATGAAAAAAAGTTTGTGAATTTGGAATACCGAAATCGTTTTTCGCAAGTAGTAACGGGTTTATTTAACGTTGAATATGCCAAAAGAAATGAATTGCAAAATCTCGAAAGTTTCAGACCTTGGATTGATAATAAAGAGAAAGAATTTACCTCAAATCAACCCGTGGGGACAGAATTAACAGATTCACGATATGTAAATCCAGAAAATTTGGTGCTTGATGTTGCTTTTTCAATTACGCCTTTTGCCAAAAAGAGAGCTTTCAATGGACGAGAATATACCATCAATCGAGGCAATCCTATATTCAGAATTAAAAGCACCAACGGCTTAATGTCAGATGCCAACTACTCAAGACTACAAGGTAGCTATGAGCAGATTTTTGAGTTAGAAAAATTAGGAGATTTGCACGTTTTGGCTAATTATGGCGGTTTTCTGAAAGCACCCACTTACTTTTCAGATTTCAGGCATTTTAATGGCAATAAGACTTTCATTCGTTCATTTAGCTTTGATGCTTTCCGAAATTTAGATTACTATTTACACAGTACAAGAGGTAATTATTTGGAAGTTTTTGTGGCAAATGATTTTCAGAAATTCTTACTAACCCAAATAACTCCTTTAAGAATGTACGGTTTGAAAGAATCTATTTTTGCCAATTATTTAAACGTTCCCAATCAGAATTTCAACTACGCTGAGGTCGGTTACGGAATCTCAGGAATTGGGAAATTATTGGGATTGGAAGTTGTAGGGAATTTTGTGAATGGCAAGTACAGTTCAACGGTTTTGAGGATTAAATTGAATCGGTAGGTAATAGGTATTATCGACTTCAGTCTGTAATTGGGTAAAATTACAGACTGAAGTCGGTGGTACTTAAAAGTGAAATTGTTGTTTTTTTATCAATCTTTCCTGTTTGTGTTTCCTCAAATAATTTCACAAAGAAAATCTCTTTTGGAATTTCATATTTAGGCAAAATTAACCTTATTTTTTGTAAAAACAGTTCTTTCATTTTCTCATCAATAATGTCCGTTTCTACTACCAAAACCAACTTCTGCCCTAATTTTTCATCAGGTATTCCATACGCAAAATAACGCTTTGGTTCAAATATTTGGATTTCGTTTTCTATCAATTTCTCAATTTTTTCTAACTGAATTTTCACTCCTCCACTGTTGATAATATTGTCAAATCTTCCAATTAATTTGAATTCTTTTTCATTGATAATCTCCACAATATCATTTGTCTGAATAAGCTCATTGTTAGAAGATTCTGCAATAATATTCAAACAATTTCTGGTATCAATTCCGATTTTTACACTTTCTAAAACTTGAAAGTTTTCCGTTTTATTATTTCCGTTTAACCTTTTTATGGCAATGTGCGAAACGGTTTCAGTCATGCCGTAGGTACTAAAAACGGGAGCTGATAAAGTCTGTATTTTTTGTTCCAAAACCTTATTTACAGATGCTCCGCCTACGATTATGGCTTTTGCTTTGTTTAGAATTTCAAGGCTTTTAAAGTATAGGTTTTTGTCATCCCGACGGAGGAGGGAACTGTCTGATTTTTCTAAAAAAGATGATTTGGACATTTTATTATCAGTTCCCTCCTTCGTCGGGATGACAGGAAAATCCCCAATTTTTAAATCTATATTTCTTTTACGTTCTAATATTTTATCTAACTGTAAAGGAACGAAGGCAAAGAAATCAAAATTAAACTTTTCAAGGTTTTCAAATGGATTTCCAGAAGGTTCAATAATTGTCAGTTTTAATTCCCAAACCATCCCACGTACCAACATCATCATGCCCGCAATATACTCGATATTCAAACATACTAAGGCACTATCTCCTGAAACTAATCCAAAAGTTTTTCCAGTCAATTCTGCACTCGCAATCATTTGATTTCGAGTGAGTTGTATGAGTTTTGGTTCACCTGTGGAGCCAGAAGTTTTGATGATAAATTCCTTTTTTTCATTCAGCCAATTCTGACAAAAGTCTATTACTTTCTGTTCGTATTCAGAAGTAGGTTCGGGGAGATTATTATAATCGTTTATTTGCATATTTACCTAAAAAAACACCCAAAGAAAACACCTTTATCTGGTATTTTCAATGAGTGTCGTATTTTGAGGAAGTGTAATATCAGTTTAAGGAATGGGTAAACAATAAGTTACAACGATTTCTAAGTTTCTTTTACCGATATTTCGATGGTATTTTTCAGTAAATAGCGACAAACGTTGCCCGATGCTATTCCCTTCAAAATACCCTCAATCTATCAATAAAATAATTCATACCAATCATTACAACGTATTATTTACCCGTTCCTAAGCTATTTTCAAAGTATTTTTCACACTGTCGAATGTTGTATTATATCTTTTAAGAGCCCTTGTAGCTGGTCCATTTGTAACGTTTCCGCCTGAGTCGTACATTGCCCCGTGATTTGAACATGAAAAGGATGTTGAGTCGGGCTTAAAATCAACCGTTGTACCTTGATGCGTACAGGCTTTTTCGACAACTAAAAAATCGCCCGTTCTGGTTCGGGCAACAATAACATCACCCGAAACCAAAGCATTTCCATTGGTCTTTAAATCCCCAAATGTGGTTGAATTTAAGTCAATCGTAAAATCAATCGCACCTTTTGAAAGTTGATTGTTTCCTGTCAGACCAACATCAGGAGTATTTCCTCCACCTGTGGCTGGTGGGGTTGTTGCAGGCGGGGTTACCGCTGGGGCTGGGTCATACGATTTAGTGCATCCTGATAGGCAGTTTTGCAGGATAACAGCTCCCACACTCATGCCAACAAGGTTTAAAAACTCTTTACGTTCCATATATTTAGTAATTTTATGTTGTGAAGTTTACACTCAATTCTAACATCTATACTATGTTATTGTTTAATGAGTTGCGTTGCAAAATTGATAAATTTTTAACAACGTATAAACATTGGTAAAGGCTTGAAGGTTATTGTGATATAGCAAAACACCTTGCTGTAAATAATTTGTGCATTTTAAGGTCTCAGTCCTTTTCAAACATAAAGACTATTTCTAACAGAGTCATTTTGTACAAGTTGCTTACAGTAAGTAAAAGATAATTTATATTTTTGAAATGAAATCATTTGTCTTAAAAGTGCAAATATCTAATTTTTATCAATAATTAAGATTAAATAACTAAATTTTTATTAGAGAACAATTATTTTATCTAAACTAATTAATTTTGTTGGATAAAATATCATTACTTATGAAAGAAGAAGCATTCTTAAATCCCATCAATAAAGATAAAGTTGCCGAGAATCCAGGATTACTTCCTTACGCACACACAGCGGGAGGGGCAGTAATCCGTCCAGAGGATATGGGTAAAACTAAGGGGCGTTCTGTAACTGCCATGAGGCAACAGACTGACCGTCAGATGAATCAGTTGTACGAACAAATGGAGGTTTTGGCACGTCAGGCAAAATTATTGGCTCAACGAAAAGAAATTTCTGAAAGAATCTATGATGCCGCAATGGGCTTTGAGCCAATCATTAATAACACCTATTACATGTACGAGCGAGACACAGGCGAGGATTTATTGTCATTAGTAGCTCCCGATGAGTGGGGACGTTCTTTTAAATACAGCCGTTTTTTAGCAAAATGCTTACTGTTAGCTGACCACACTTGGGATGTTGATTACAACGAAGAGGCGTATAATGATTGATTTTAGATAAATTTAAAAAATAAGCCCTCTCAAGCGTTCAAAACGCTTGGGAGGGCTGTGTAGCAACCTCTTAAATTTACTTCGCTCCAAAAACTTTCTTCAATAAATCCGAAACTCTCGCCGCAGGATTTTCCCTTATTTTCTGTTCTTCCAATGCCACCAAACTAAACAATCCGTCAATCGCTTTTTGCGTAGCATATTGTTGTAAATCAGGATTCACTTTTTGTTGAAAAGGGATTTTGTTGTATGTATTGGCAATATCACCGTACATTTTTGTTGCCCCCGTTGAATTTATTGCTTCATTCATAATAGGTGCAAAGGCATTTGTAAGAGCCTGAGAGGATGTTCTTTTTAAATAATTGGTTGCCGCATCTTTATCTCCTCTCAAAATTCCCATAGCATCTTGAATAGTCATTTGGGTAATGGCATCCACAAAAATGGGGACTGCCTTTGCGGCGGCTTTTTCAGCTCCACGGTTCAGAGAAGTAACAAATTTATCACATTCTCCCCCCAAACCAAGGTCTCTCAATTTTTGCTCAACCTTCTGAGCTTCGGGTGGAAATAATAATTTGATAGTCTGATTTCCCAAAAATCCATCCACGGCAGAAGCCTGTGAAGAACTATTTTTGATTCCCACGGTCAAGGCTTCTTTTAAACCACGACCAATTTCATCCGTGGACAATGCCCCCGAAGTTGTTCCACCCAGTACATCGTTGGCTTGTTTTAAGATATTTCCAAAGTTTTGTGATTGACAGCTACTAATCGAAACCATCATTGCACCAGCTAAGAGTATTTTTCTCATTTTTAGTGATTTTTAAATTGTTTTTTCTTTTGACGTAAGAATTTATGAAATGTCATTTGTCATAAAACGTAAAAACGTTTCAAATTGTGTAATTTTGGGTAAAAATAATTAAATAGCTTTGAGCAATGAGCATTTAGCTATGAGTTTTTAATAGAAATTTCTAATTTTTATTAAAACTCGAAACTTATTGCTCAAAACTTATTGCTCAAAAAAATGATAAAAGCAGAGATAATAACTATAGGAGACGAAATACTTTACGGACAAATTACGGACACAAATACCCAATGGATTAGTGCTGAATTAGACAAAATAGGTATAAAAACAGTTCGTAAATCATCAGTGGGAGATACAGAGGAAGCCATTTTACAAATCTTTGAAGAATCCTCCAAACGTGCTGACATAGTGATAGTTACGGGTGGTTTAGGTCCAACCAAGGACGATATTACGAAGAAAACTTTTTGTAAATATTTTAATTCTGAAATAATCGTTCATCCACAAGCACAAATTGATGTAACTGCATATTTTGCCAAACGTAATTTTGTACTTTCTGGAACAAACAAAAGTCAGTACGAACTTCCTTCAAACGCTACCTATATTCAAAATACGATGGGAACAGCCCCAGGAATGTGGTTTGACTATCAAGGAGTAATCTATGTTTCAATGCCAGGCGTTCCTTATGAAATGAAAGGTTTGATGAACCTTTCGATTTTGCCCAAACTTCAAGAACATTTCAAAACGCCCGTAATTTTTCACAAAGTAATCAGAACTATCGGAATCGGGGAATCTACCTTAGCTGAGATGATTGATGAATGGGAAGATGCTTTGCCTTCCCATATCAAATTAGCTTATTTGCCTTCGATGGGAAGCGTTAGATTGAGATTGACAGGATTTGGCGATGATTTAAAATCCCTCGAAAATCAGGTTGAAGATGAATTTGTGAAGGTTTTTCCAACCATTCAAAAATTTGTTTACGGTTATGGAAAAGAAGAATTAGAAGAAGCGATTGGGAGATTATTGACCCAAAAAAAACAAACCGTTTCAGTGGCTGAAAGTTGTACTGGGGGATATTTAGGACATTTATTCACGAAAGTATCAGGAAGTTCAGCTTATTTTATGGGAGGGATTTTGGCTTATGATAATTCAGTGAAAATCAGTCAGTTATCGGTAAATTCTGAGACCCTGAAAAACTTTGGAGCAGTCTCCGAAGAAACCATAAAAGAAATGGCTGAAAATGTCAGAAAAAAACTAAATACTACTTACGGATTAGCCACAAGCGGCATTGCAGGACCCAACGGAGGCACACCAGATAAGCCTGTGGGTACAATTTGGATTGCGATAGCTACTGGAAATCAAACCATCACAAAGAAATTGTCATTGGGTGGATTCAGAGAACAAAATATCCATTTGACAGCACTGAATATATTGAATTTACTGAGAAGCGTTTTATAAAGCAACGAAATACTGTAGCTCGAAGCGACCGACGCTCGGTGGCACTTCGAGAATTAGACTCCAACTCCTCGAAGTGCCACTTCGAGCTACAGTAAAAGCATCAACATAAGAATTTATATAGAAAAATATGTCTCTAATTGAAATAGTCATGCCCAAAATGGGCGAAAGTATCATGGAAGCCACCGTACTGAAGTGGCTCAAAAATGTCGGAGATTTTGTGGAAGCCGATGAATATTTATTAGAAGTTGCTACTGACAAAATTGATACCGAAGTTCCTTCTTCGCATTCTGGAATCCTCTCGCAGATTCTTGTGGCAGAGGGTGAAGTTGCTGAAATTGGAAAGCCCATTTGTATCATTGAAACCAGTGGGGAATCTCAAAATGATTTACCAAAATCTGTACAAATCTCTGAAAAAATTGAGCAAGAAATTGTTGAGATTCAGAATTTGACGGGTATTAATCTTAATCCAATATCAGAGATAACTACCTCAAATTCAGAAGGTTCAAGGTTTTATTCACCTTTGGTTCTGAGTATTTGTAAAGAAGAAAAAATATCGAATGTTGAATTGCAATCCATCGCAGGTACTGGGTTGGATGGACGTGTTACTAAGCATGATATACTTTCATTTTTAGAAAAAAGAAACGTGCAAGTTTCTCCTCAAAGTGTTGTTAAAGTTCCTTCAAGGGTATTTGTTTCTGGCGATGACGAAATCATCCAAATGGATAGGATGCGTAAAATGATTGCTCAAAGAATGGTTGATTCTGTTCAAACAGCACCCCACGTTACGTCTTTTGTAGAAACCGATATGACCAATGCGGTGATTTGGAGGAATAATATCAAGGATTCTTTCAAAAAACAGTACGGCGAAAATATCACCTACACGCCCATTTTGGTTGAAGCAATCGTGAAAGCAATCAAAGATTTTCCACAAATTAATGCTTCGGTGGATGGTGATAAAATTATTGTGAAAGGTAAAATCAATATCGGCATGGCAGTGGCTTTGCCAAGTGGGAATTTGATTGTGCCTGTGATTCATAATGCCGACCAATATAATTTATTGGGACTTACCAAAAAAATTAATGAGTTATCAAAACGTGCCAGAGAGAATAAGTTGAAACCCGAAGATTTGGAAGGTGGAACTTACTCTTTTTCAAATATCGGAACATTCGGAAACATCATGGGAACGCCTATTATTATGCAACCGCAAGTAGCCATCATGGCTTTTGGAGCAATTCAGAAGAAACCAGCAGTCATCGAAACGCCCCAAGGGGATTTATTAGGGATTCGTCAAAAAATGTTTATCTCACATTCTTACGACCATCGAGTGGTGGACGGTTCTTTGGGTGGACAATTTGTGAAACGAGTGTCCGATTATTTAGAAGGATTTGAATTGGATAGAAAAATATTTTAAAGATTATGGCAAAATCTAAACTTACCGAATTAAAAAAACTCATTGCTGAAATGAGTGAAGAGGAGCTTCGTCAAGAAATCGTAAAACTTTATACCAAACTTCCACAAGTCAAGGATTTTTATAACCAAGATTTGATGTCTGAAGATGAAAGACAAGAAGTCTTGAAAGGTTATAAAGACAAAATTTATAAGCAATTCTGGACTTCTGGGGGCAATCCAAGAGGAATGGTAAATAATTCTACGATAAAAGGAATCATTGCAGATTATGAAAAAATTGCGGTTTTTCCCTATGATGTCATTGATTTACTGATTTTTAGAGTAGAGACAGCTACGGATTATGCTGACCAATTTGGTGGAATGGCTGAATCAAATTATAACGCTTCCGTTACAGCCTTCAAGAAAGCCATGAAATTGATGGATGAGAATAATTTGAGGTCTCATTTTGGAAATCGTTGTAAATCACTTTTCAAATCAAACAATCTTGATTATTGGTACATCGAACAATTAGAAGAATTGTTCGATGATAA
>JAYUOX010000383.1:0-8704 GCA_043760595.1 Cytophagales bacterium | reverse complement strand
TAATCACGTCTGGATTCATTGAAATAGCTTTTTTTTGTTCTTTTTGGCAAGATGCTAATAACAAAGCAACGCCAATTGTGAGGGATAAGTTTTTCATTGTTAGTTTTGTTGAGATGAAAGTGTTTGTTACGATACAATAAATTTGCACAATATTTGTTAAATTTGAAATGTATTCAAATAAATGTTTTCCAGATGTTCTCTAAAATTACCTACATATCGTTCATTATCCTATTCGTTTCCTTATCGCTGAGTTCATGTATTGAACAGGCTGTCAAATATAATAACGAACCCGAGAACGAATCTGTTTTCGTGGGAAGTAGCGACAAAAATATTTATTCCCTTGATGCCCACACAGGAACAAAAAAATGGGCTATCGAAGTCAATTCAGGTATTATTCATGGACCAATTTTGGTAGATAGTATTATGTACATCGTCTGTGCAGATCAAAATATGTATGCTTATAATTATTTGAAAAAGACTAAAAAGTGGACATCTTTGGTTGGTAACGTTGCCAATTTATCCTATCTAAATGGTTTACTTTATATCAGAAATACCGATAAAAAATTCAAGGCATTTGATACCAATAGTGGCATAAAAATCTGGGAATCAGGCATTTATGATGGAGCTGATTCTATTCCAGCTATTGGTGCTGATGTGGTTTTGATACGTACTGCAAAAGATGTACTTCAAGCCTTTGATGCTCAGGGTGGTATGAAGAAATGGGATAAAAAGTTATCCAATGATATAAAAGCAAATCCTTTTACGGCAGACGGGGTTTCTTTCTTTACAAATGATAGTTTGTATGCCGTAGAAAATGGTTCAGGGAAGAGGAAATGGGCCTATTTTGTTGGAAATAAACAAGGAACTGGAGGGAAGTTCGCAATAACAATAAGTAAAACAAATGTGATTAGCAAGTACGCTAATCTATTGTATTTTGCAGATGAAACAAACGAAATATTAACCGCCATTCGTGCGGATAGTGGATTTGTGAAACGCTCATTTCCAATCAAAAATATTACAAAATTATATACGACCAATAGCACAATTTATGCTCTCACAACTGGCGGAGGATTAGTAGCAATAGACTCATCCATGCGACTTCAAAAATGGACACTCACGGGTGATGTCAAACTAACGAATGACCCCAATATCATCTCAGGAATTATCTTTGCGGGAAGTTCTAATAAAACTTTTTTTGCCATTGATGGTAAAACGGGTATTCAAAAATGGACTTTCCCAACAACTGATAATATTTCTGCACTTTCAACATTTGCCAATGATATTGTGTTTATTAGTAGTCAAGACGGAAGTGTAAATGCCATTGAAGCTGAAACAGGAAAGGTAAAATGGAGTTTTAAGACCAGTGGTAAAGTCTATTCAAAACCCGTAGTTTTAACAACTGATAGAAAAGTATTTTGATATGAAAAACATCGCTTACATCCTCCTCGGACTTGCTGGACTTATGCTCATTGCCCTTTTGATTTGGGGCGTAATGTCCTTATTTTCAATGGGAATCAATGAAAAAACGCTTATCATCGTCATTTTTGGGGGTATTGCCAGTTTTGGATTAATTGGTAGAATTATTCACGTTGCCAGAGATTCGGCTAAGAAATAGAAAATTAGGGAAAAATTGCAAACTCCATAAACCCCCAAATCCTAACCCCGTAACCCCTAATATTGAACAAAGAAGCTCTCATAAAAGCCGCCAGTTTCTGTGCCTATCAAGAACGTACCCACAAAGAAGTCCGTAAAAGATTGGCTGAATTGGAGGTTATGGGTGATGAAGCCGAAGAAATCATATCGTATTTAATCGAAAATAATTACCTCAACGAAGAGCGTTTTGCCAGAATATTTGCGGGTAGCAAGTTCCGAGTAAAAAAATGGGGTAGAATCAAAATTCGTCAAGAACTTAAAATGCGGGGTGTGTCAGATTATTGTCTTCGGGCGGGTATGGGTGAGATTGACGGCGACGATTATATGATTACGTTGGAGGCAATTATCGAAAAAAAATCAAAGGATATTAAGGATTTTGAAAAGTTAATCAGAAAACAAAAATTGGTAAAATATGCCCTCAGTAAGGGTTTTGAACAAGATTTAGTGTTTGATGTGGTAGGAAATTTTTTGAAATGACGGTTATGAAAAAGAAAATGATAAAAGAGATAAAAAATCAGAAAATTTTGATGATAGACAAATTACGTTTATCCATAAAACAAGGAAAAGAAGGTGAAATTGTACCTATAACCTTTGAATAAAGAAGATAGATTAGTTGAAAATGAGTTCAATGAGAGGCTATTTTCCAATATTTTTTTGCCAAAATAAATTTTTCAAACTACCTTTATCGAATGAAATTTACAAATAACACATATCCAACTTATTATTACTACTACGGTCAGTGATAGTCGGGTGTGTTCCAATAGATTTAAAAAAACTAACAATACACAAGCCGACTCAATTTGAGTTGGCTTTTTTTATTTATTTGAGTTATTAGTTACTGGTTATTAGTTATTAGAAAAATTCTGATGCCTTCCTCCAATTTCTAATAACTAATAACCAATAACTAATGACTATCTTCCCCGCTTCCCGCATGAATTTGGTTCAAGAATATTATTTCTCAACCAAACTGAAACAAATAGCCGAAATGCGAAATTCGGGCATTGATGTCTTGAATCTTGGCATTGGTAGTCCTGACCTCCCGCCTTCCGATTCTACGATTGAGGCGTTGGCTTTGGCTGCCCAAAATCCTAAAAATCATGCCTATCAAAGTTACGTGGGTGTGCCTGCTTTGCGTGAGGGGATGGCAAGTTTTTATCAAAATGCCTACGGGGTTGAACTCAACCCGAATAATGAAATATTGCCTCTGATTGGCTCCAAAGAGGGGATTATGCATATTTCGATGGCGTATCTCGAAGCAGGAGATGAAGTTTTAGTACCCAATCCTGGCTATCCAACCTATCGGGCTGCATCGCTTTTGACGGGGGCAACGGTGGTGGATTATGACCTTTCAGAAGCCAACGGATGGTTGCCTGATTTAAAAGAATTAGCCACAAAAGACCTTTCAAAAGTAAAACTCATGTGGGTAAATTATCCGCATATGCCCACAGGGGCAAAGGCTACAAAATTATTTTTTGAGGAACTTCGAGACTTTGCCTTGACTCATAATATCCTGATAGTCAATGATAATCCGTACAGTTTTATCTTAAACGATGACCCACAAAGTATTCTCTCAGTGGAAAGTATGAAAGAGGTAGCAATGGAACTAAACTCTCTCTCAAAATCGCACAATATGGCAGGTTGGCGAATGGGAATGCTGGCGGGGAAAGCGGAGTTTATTAATCCCGTTTTGAGGTTCAAATCAAACATGGATTCGGGAATGTTTTTGCCTTTGCAGATGGCTGCTATTGAAGCCCTGCAAAATGATAAATCTTGGTTTAATGAATTAAATAAGATATACAAAATCCGTCAGCAAAAAGTTTTTGAAATGATGCAATTACTTGATTGTCAGTACGATAAAAACCAAACGGGAATGTTTGTTTGGGCAAAAGTTCCAATAAAATACACAACGGGCTACGAATTATCAGATGAAATTTTAGAAAAATCGGGCGTTTTCATTACCCCTGGGGGCATTTTTGGGACGGCTGGCGATGGTTATATTCGGACTTCGCTTTGTGCAGAAGTCTCGGTTTTTGAAGAAGCAATTTTGCGGATTCGGAAGGCATTGGGGGTTTGTTAAAAGATTTAATAAATTTTAACATTTTCATAGGGTAAATGGATTAATAATTGTCGTACATTTGGACAATAATTCCGCTTAAAGATTCGTTATTTTTTCTTGTAGAATCAACTTTTCTCCTAAACACCCACTCAGGGCTTAGACTATGAAACGAAATGTACTTCTTGGCATAATTTTAAGCGTAACTTCTCTTTCAGTTTTTTCACAAACAACTGATATTCAGAAGCCTATCACAATTACACCCAACGTATCTATCCAAAATATAGATTGGTCTGGACGTTCTACTGTCGGTGCTTTGGGCGTTCAGGCTGACATAAAACTTCTTAACAAAGAACTCAATCTTTCAATCGGTAGTGGCGTATTCAAAAGTTTGGGAAATGTTGATAGCTATTCTGGTTTAGAAAGTGCTGTATTTGCCAACAATGGAGATAAATTGGGGATTCCTGCTACGTCCTCTGGTTTTGGTAAAAGTGATGCTTTTTCGAGAACGACTTTTCAAGGAGTTTTTTTGAATATTGATGCGGGCATTCCCATCAAATTGGGAGATAGTTCACGCACGATGATTGAACCATTTGTAGGAATTGAGGGAAAAATGTGGAGTCGTACAATGGAATACGGAACGGAAGCAAACCCAATCACTACCGAAGAAAAATTTAAGTTTTTATCGCCGTCTTTGGGAGCAAAATTAAGTTATTCTACAAAATCAAAAGTTAAGTTAAGCCTCAGAATATCAGCAAGTTATCCTGTTATTTCAAAGATGAAAATAGATTCTAAAAATCTTGCTTTACCGAATAATGAAATTGATTTAACCAAAATGCTTTCTCCATCATTTGAATTAGGGGCAAGAATCAAAAAAATAACACTTAAAGTTCGATATGAGAGAATAAATTTGGGCTTACCAGATTCAGTGAGAACTTGCTCAAATTCAAGTGCCAATATAACAGGGCTGTCTATCGGGTATGATTTTTAAACATCTCCTAAATTTCCTTTAATCGCCTCATAATCAGTCTTTAACCTTCCCATTTCACGAGCCAAAAAGGTTTGTAATTCTATATTGAATTGATGCTGTTCCTCTTTGTTCAAAGAAGCATAAAAATCTTTTAATTCTTGATTAATAGCTGCTCGTTCTTCGCCAGTTGATGCGTTAATAGAACGTGTATGGTATTTTTTGAAATTGAAATCCATGATAACTTTTAAGTGATACATAATTTTACATCGAACTCAATCGTCCACCATCAACGGGCAAATTTACCCCATTGATATAAGATGCCGCTGGGCTACATAAAAACGCCACGGCTGCTCCAAATTCGTGGGCTTCACCAAATCGCCCAGCGGGAATATCTGATTGAAAAACCTCTTCCATTTCTTCTAAGGAGGTATTTGCCATTTTCGCTCTGGAATTTATGACAAAATCTAAACGAGCTGTTTTGGTATATCCTGGCAATACATTATTGACCGTAATCCCAAATTCTCCCAACTCATTCGCCAAAGTTTTTGACCACGAAGCCACCGCTCCACGAGTCGTATTTGAAACGCCCAAACCCGTAATTGGTTGTTTTACAGAAGTCGAAATAATGTTGATAATCCTTCCAAATTGTTCAGCCTTCATACTTGGTACACAGGCTTGTACGAGGATATGATTACAAATCAGATGGTTAGAAAATGCTGAGGTAAATTCCTCAATATTGGCGTTAAGGATAGCCCCTCCCGCTGGTCCGCCCGTATTATTGACCAAAATGTGAACAATCGGATTGTGTTTTAGATGGTTCTCAATACCCAATTTTACTTCTTCGGGCTTTGAAAAATCTGCCATAAAGTATGAATGTTTCTGTCCCTGTGAACTATCCAAGCGATGTAGCGTTTCATTAAGCGTGTCTTCATTGCGAGCCACAAGTGTTACATTTGCTCCAAGCAAAGCCAATTCGATGGCAGAAGCACGCCCAAGTCCTTGGGTGCTACCGCATACGATGGCGTTTTTGTTTTGTAAATTTAGATTCATAATTATTTACGGTGAACGGTTATTTTCGGTAAACGGTTAAAGGTAAACGGTTCACGGATTTACATTCGCATTTCAAAGGTAGGGAAGAAATATTTTACGATAAAATGAAAATATATTTATTTACCGTTTATCGTGTACCGTTTACCGAAAAATTACCGTTCACCTTTAACCGTGTACCGTTTACCGAAAATCACCGTTTACCTTTTACCAAAAAATATATGCCAAATCTATCATACAGAAGCAACGAAAAAGAATTAATCGACGACCTCGAATTAGATAATGACGCTCTCCGTCAGAATTTAGAAGAATTAGCGTTGATAAATAAATATCTGGGAGGTAATCAAGTAACCGTGAGTGGATTAAGTCATTTGATTTCGGATTTTAGATTTTCGATTGCGGATTCTCTATCACTCTCAAAATCCGAAATCGAAAATCATAAATCCGAAATCAAAATCGCCGATCTCGGCTGTGGTGGTGGTGATATGCTAATGGTCATGGCAGATTGGGCAAAAAAGAGGAGTATAAACGCCCAATTTATCGGAATTGATGCCAACGATTTTATGATTAATTTTGGAACAAAAAGAACAGCTAACTATACGAATATCAGTTATTTACATCAAGATATTTATTCAGACGAATTCAAAGAAAAGTCTTTTGATATTGTTACGATGACACTTTTTTGCCATCATTTTTCGGAGGAAAGTCTCATCAAACTTCTTCAGCAACTCAAAAAACAAACTCGCATCGGAATAGTTATCAATGATATTCACCGCCATTGGTTTGCCTATCATTCCATTGCTTGGATTACGAAATTATTTCTAAAATCTTATCTCGTAAAAAACGATGCAAAACTCTCCGTTTGGCGGGCTTTTATTCGAGAAGATTTAGAAAAAATTATCCAAAAATCTGGTTTTACCAACTATTCAATTCGTTGGAAATGGGCATTTCGTTGGGAGGTGGTGTTGAAGGTGTAAAACGGATAGCCTTGTCCGAAATGTATCAAATCAACACGGATAAGGCTGTCCGTGCTACAAATATGAAAATCATCCTTTGGTACCGCAACGATTTGCGTATTCACGACCACGAAGCACTCTTCAAGGCTTCCGAAAAGACCTCTGAGGTTGTTCCTGTCTATATTTTTGATCCACGAATCTTTAAAGAAGATGATTTAGGGTTTGCCAAAACTGGCGAAATCAGAAATCAGTTTTTAATAGAATCAGTAAAAAATCTTCGAGAAAATTTACAAAAAATTGGTTCAAATCTTATCATCCGCACGGGTTTCCCCGAGGATATTTTACCCCAATTAGCCAAAGAAATTCAAGCGGATGAACTTTACACTTCCGAAGAAATTACTTCGGAAGAAAATCAGGTGGATTCCTTAGTAGAAGAACGTCTAAAAGCTGATGGACGAAAGATTAAATTTTTCTGGCAATCAACCCTTTTTCACGTGGACGATTTACCGATGGATATTGAAAATTTGCCCGATGTTTTTTCCGGATTCAGAAACAAAACGGAAAAATTTGCGAAGGTTAGACCTGTCTTCAAAACGCCCAAGAATTTGACTTTTAAAGATTTGGTCGAAATGGGGCAAATTCCCGAATTAACGTCTGAAAATCCTAATAATTTGCCAAATTTCAAAGGTGGTGAAACCGAAGCCATCAATCGTTTGAATGATTATTTCTGGACGAAAGATTTACTGAAAATTTACAAAGAAACCCGCAATGGAATGCTGGGATTGGATTATTCGTCAAAATTCTCTCCGTGGCTTGCCAATGGCTGTATTTCGCCCCGTTATATTTACGAAGAAATCAAAAAATATGAATCAGAGCGTGTTGCCAACGAATCGACTTATTGGTTGATTTTTGAATTAATTTGGCGAGATTATTTCCGCTTTGTGGCAATGAAATTTGGGAATAAAATTTTTCACAAAAAAGGAATTATGAACAAGCCCATCGTTTGGAAAACTAATCGTAACATTTTTGAAAAATGGCGTTTGGGCGAAACAGGCGTACCTTTAATTGATGCCAATATGAAGGAATTGTTGGAAACGGGCTTCATGTCGAACCGTGGACGACAAAACGTAGCGAGTTTTTTAGTAAGAGATTTGCAGATAGACTGGCGTTGGGGAGCAGCATGGTTCGAGAGTCAATTGATTGATTATGATGTATGCTCAAACTGGGGAAACTGGCTCTACGGGGCGGGTGTTGGCAACGACCCACGAGATAATCGTTATTTCAATATTTTGAAACAAGCCACCAATTATGATTCCAAAGGTGAGTACGTAAAGCATTGGTTACCAGAGCTTTCGGATGTGCCAGCTGAGAAGGTTCATTCAGTCGGATTGTTGAATAATGACGAACAAAAACGTTTTGGTGTAAGAATAGGCGTTGATTATCCCAATCCGATTATTGATGTAAGAAAGTGGAATAAGGGATAGGAGTGGGTGTATTTTACACATGGACTATTTCTTAAAAAATCATTTCGTAACTTACATTTCAATCTAAGAAACTCAATATCGAATGAAAAATCTTCACAAAAACCTCTTCCTTGGCACGTTGTTGCTGTTTGGAATTCATGTTTCTAATGCCCAAATGATATATCCACAAACTAAAAAAGTTGAACACACCGACGAATATCATGGCGTAAAAGTTCAAGATCCCTACCGTTGGCTGGAAGATGATCGTTCTGCCGAAACCGCCGAATGGGTGAAAGCTGAGAATAAAGTTACCTTCGATTATCTGGATAAAATCCCTTACCGCACGATGTTAAAAGAGCGTATCGAAAAGGTTTTTAATTATCCAAAATATTCGGCTCCTTCTCGCAAAAACGAATGGTTTTATTTTTCTAAAAATGATGGATTGCAAAATCAGTCGGTGCTTTATCGTCAGAAAGGTTTGGAAGGCACGCCCGAAGTAGTGCTTGACCCAAACAAACTTTCAGCCGATGGAACAACTCGTTTGGGAGCTTTTGCCATTTCA
>JAYUOX010000382.1:0-26578 GCA_043760595.1 Cytophagales bacterium | reverse complement strand
GTAAATAATGCCATTCCAATTTATTTTCCATGTAAGAAACTCCCTTCCCTTTTACCGTATTGGCAATTAACAATTTTGGAATTCCATTTTTAAACGCCTTAAATAATTCAATTTGATGATGGATTTGAGCAACATTATGTCCATCCACTTCAACTACTTCAAAACCCATCGCCTCCCACTTATTTTTATCGGCAGAAACACCCAAAACTTCTTTGGTATTTCCAAATCCTTGCAATCCATTTTTATCAATCATCACAATCAAGTTATCCAATCTTTTTGCCACTGCATAGTGTGCACCCTCCCAAGTTGTACCTTCGTTTGTTTCACCGTCTGACATCAGAACGTAGGTGTATTCGTTATTTTCGAGGATTTTGTTGGCTTGGGCAATGCCAATGGCAATCGGTAAACCATGACCTAATGAGCCAGTGGCAAAAGGAATTCCTTTGATTTTATTGGGTGCAGGGTGGGCTGGGAGGGTAGTTCCGTTTTTGTAATACGTGGCTAAAACTTCATCCGAAATTTCGCCTAATTCATGTAAACAGGCATATAACGAAGCGGCGGCATGACCTTTCGATAGTAAAAATACTTCGTTTCCTTTTTTATGAGAAATTAAAGACCCAATCATCAAATCAACGCAAGAAAGCGAACAGCCGATGTGTCCTGCATTGACTTTAAAGTACATTTCCAGAATTTTGAGGCGTAACGTTCCTTGTAACTTTTGTAAGTCTATTTGAGATTCAATCGTATCGTGATTTGAGATAATCATTTAGAGATGGGTTCGTCTAAAACAAATTGTAGAAACAAAATTAGCGTTTTTTTACGAATTTTGCACAAAAAACCTTGACTGAATTCAATCACAAAATATTAAATGGTTTATTTTTTAGTAATCGTAAATTCCACTCGTCGGTTCAATTTACGTCTTTCTTCGGTAGCATTGCTGGCAAGTGGGCGAGTTTGTCCCCATCCTTTTGTGGTAATTCTTTCGGATGTAACTCCTTTTGATATGAGGTAAGTTTTTACTTCTTCGATTCGTTCCTCTGATAATTTTAAATTTAACTGAAAGTCTCCTTGGTTATCGGTGTGTCCCTCAAAAAGTATTTCCAATGTAGGGAAATCAAGCATTGCCTGAGCAATTCTATCCAAATCTTTCAAAGCAGGAGCTTGTAATTTTGATTCACCTTGTTCAAAGGTAAAACTATTCAAAATACCTTTGTTCCCAACCTCTAAGGGCATTAAATAAAAATCTTTTCTTATTTCACGATATGATATTTCTTTTGACAAATCTATGGTCTCATTGATTGCTAAATACCCTTTTGCATAAGGTACAAAGTCATAAATTTCTTTCAGAGGAACTACAAAACTGAATGCTCCCGTGGCGGGGTCATAGTTCTTGATTTCTGGCTTGAGTTTATCATTTTGAGGGGTCATCGTCAGAACAGACTCAATTGGTTTTTTGTCAGTCGTACTCAATACATTTCCAGAAATAATAGCAACAGGATTTGGTTTAGCAGTTTTTGGTAATTCTAAACGATAAATATCTTCTTTTTTAGAAGCATTAATCGAACAAATAAAAGCATAATCTCCCGAGGCAGGAATCGTAAAATATCCATCCCAATTTGGGGTATTGATGGCATCTCCCAAATTTTCAGGTTCTGACCATAACTGCCAAGTTTCGTCCAATCGTTGCGATTTGAATATGTCATTATTTCCATACCCTGGAAATCCCTGAGTCGAAAAATATAACGTTTTCCCATCGGCTGCAATGAAAGGTGTAACTTCGTGTTCAAACGTATTCAATTGTCTGCCCATGTTGATTGGCTCTGACCAAGCGTTTTTATCTTTTCTGAATGAGACGTATAAATCTCTTTTTCCAGTTGTGTTTTTTCGTTGAATTGACATAACCATTATAGCACCATCTGGCGAAATAGCATACTCAGCGTTTGGGCTATCATTGTAATAATTATCAACTTTAACTTCTTCTGGGTACGCCCAACCATCACGGGTACGGTACGATCTTGAAATACCAGGGGTTAATTTTCCATTTTTGTTATATTTGTTCATCAACAAAATCTCCCGCCCATCGGCAGAGACTGAAAAAACGGCATTTTTGTCATTGTTGTTGATAGGATAGCCAATATTTTTTGATTTTATCCAGTTGCCATTTTTATCCTGAACGCTGTACCAAATGTCTTGGTCTTTTTCTTTCCCAAGCATTGATAGATAATTTCTTGTATAAAAAAGTGTTTTACCATCACTCGAAATCACGGGTGCAAACTCCTGATGTCTTGAATTAACGCCTTTGCCCAGATTTATTCGCTCAACTTCCTTTGGAGCATCCGCCGCTACTTTTATAACGGTCTTGATAGGTTCAAGCGAAGCCGAAATCCCAATAGCATCAATCTGATTTGCTCCTTTAATTCGGTCTGTATTGAGAATTAATTTTATAGCCACTACTCGATAGTTTGTTAAAGCAGGTAGAAAAATATTTAGTATTCTTCCTTTTTCTTTATTTTGGAGTGGTTGATTTTCAGGAGATTGATATAAGGGATGAGTTTTGTTTTCTGAATCTAAGGCTAATATTTTTGAAATACACCCTTGTCCAAAATTCTCGGCAACTGCCACTTGATGAATCTGCATCAAAGTATCAAAACCAACGGTAATATATTCGTTATTGGGGCTGTCGTGTTGAGACGGCTCCCAAGCGGCGGTACTTTCAGAAAAGTTTGGGAGTACATTTGGTTTACCAAGTGCTTGAATCGCTTTGTATTCGGTAGTTTGAAATGGGATAACTCTTTCGGAAGAAAATTCTAATACCTTACTTGCCCAATACGTTTTTTGAGACAACGTTGGAAAAATAATTTTAAGCAAGAAGAATAAAAAGAAGGCGGATTTCTTTAACATTGAGACCATTATATTAAGGTTAATTGCCATGCCCGCAAAAATTATACCGTTTTTTTTAGATATGAATTATGAAGTCATAGGTATGAGGTTTTAGGTATAAGTTATGAGGTAGTAGGTATGAGGTAATAACTACTCAGTAAAGGTATTACATTACACGACTTTTTACCTTCTACCTACGAACTCATACCTACTATCTACGACCTCATACCTACGACCTCATACCTAAATTTAGTTTTTTACAATCATAACTTCCACTCTACGATTCATTCTGCGTTTTTCTTCTGAATTATTACTCGCTACGGGACGAGTGGAGCCGTAGCCTTGTACTTGAACTCTTTTTAAGTTAATCCCTTTTGAAGACAAATATTTTTGAACCTCAATAACTCGTTCTTTTGATAATTTCAAATTCTCATTCCAATCCCCTTGATTATCAGTATGTCCTTCCAACATAATTTCCATCGTTGGGTTTTCGGTCATGGCTTTTACAATCCTATCTAACTCTGGAAAAGAAGTATCAATAATTACCGCTTTGCTTTGTTCAAAAAACACACTGTTTAACGTCATTCGTTGCCCTGCTTCGATAGGGAGGAGGTAAATATTCTTTTTTACTTCCTTAAAACTATTTTCTTTTGTAAAATCCAAAGGCTCAGAAACAGCCATAAAGCCTTTTTTTACGGCTGTAATGCTATACGTTTGTTTGGTGGGTAACATCATTTTGTAGTCCCCCGTGAGCGGGTCGTAGCTTACGCAAACGGTATCACCATCAGTCATTGACTGTACATTTATTTTGGCAGAAATAGGTTTGTTATCTACTTTGTTATAAACTCCGCCCGTCAATTGAATAACGGCATTGGGTTTAATTGATTCAGGAACGGCTAATTTGAAAATATCTTCTTCACCAATCGCATTTTCTTGTGAGCTAAAATAGGCAAAATCAGTCAGAGCTGAAATCGTAAAATAACCGTCCCATTCGGGCGTATTGATTATTGATCCTAAATTTTCGGGTTCAGACCATTTCAACCAAGTATCATCTAATCTACGGCTTAGAAAAATATCGTTATTACCAAAACCACTTATTCCTTTGGTTGAAAAATATAAAGTTTTACTATCCGTGGCTAAAAAAGGAGTACTTTCCTCATCAGCAGAATTTATTTTCTTTCCTAAATTTTTGGGTTCGGACCAAACATTATCAGCCTCCAAAAACGATACATAGATATCTTTACCCCCTTGGGTTTCAGTAAATTGTCCCGTCATTATCAAAATTCTACCATTTGCCGAAAAGCTGTATTCTGCGTAATCAGATTTGTTTTTGAAGTTCTTGATATTGATTGGTTTCGGAAATTCCCAGCCTGTCTGTGTTTTTGAAGAAATAGAAACCCCTTTGGACATTGAGCCATCTTTCAGATATACATTATTCAATAAAATCTTTTTTCCATCGGGAGAAATTGAACAAATGGCGTTGTGTTCTGAGTTATTTATTGGTTCGCCAACGGGTTTTGCCAAACTCCATTTGCCATCTTTTTGTAATTCCGAAAACCAAACATCTTGATTTTTTGTGTTTCCAAGGTTTTCAGGATGCTTCCAACGAGTGTAGTATAATGTTTTTCCATCTGGAGAAATTACGGGAGCAATTTCTCGGTAAGCAGAGTTTACATTAGTACCTAAGCTCTCTTTGACAATTTGAGAGGGTAGATTTTTTGCAATATTAATGGTTGCTTTTATTGGTACCTCAGACTGTGAAATCCCGATGGCATCTATTTGATTCCAGTCTTTCACTTTTGAAGTATTGACTACAATTTTCACACCTCTAATTCTAAAATTAGTTAATTTTGGTAGAATAATATGGGTCATTTTTCCAATCTCGGTAGATTGTGGATTTTTATTTATCCAGATAGGTTTCAAATTATCATATTCATCAAAAGCCTCTACTTTCACAATACACCCTTGTCCATAATTTTCGGCAATGGCTATTTGTTTGATAGCCATGAGTGTATCAAACCCAACAATCAAAAACTCTTCCTGCGGATTATCTTGGGTTTGAGGTTGCCATGCACATACACTTTTCCCGATTTGTGGTAACACATTCGGTCTGCCCAAGGCTTGAATTGCTCTATTTTCTTTGGTAGTTTGTGCGTCAGAATATTCGGAAGAAAAGGCAATAACTCTGCTTGCCCAAAAAGTTTTTTGAGCAAAAGATTTGATCGAAAGTAGGAATATTAAAATGGTTAATAAAATTCTCATTGTATCTTAAAAAATCGTTATGTCTTCAACAACTTTGGCGATTTCTTTTTCTTTTCTTACTTTTTCAAAGGTTATTCTCTTAGCTTTTTGAGCCAATTTTAACCCCTTTTGTACTTGAAGATTATGATCAAAAAATTCAATAGCTCTTTGTACTTTATTTTTGTTGATGGTTAAAAAATATGGACGACGACCATTTTTTTGAACTAAACGTGCATCTAATTTATAAATTGTCCCTTCTGGAAATTCAGAGATGATTTTTTGAGGACAACCAACTTTCAAATCACACGGAATCCGTTGACCATCAATCGTTTTGAGGCGTGGACGACTACGACGAGTGTCATAATACACCGAGGCATAAATATCTAAAAATACCTTTTTCTCTAATTCGGGCATTTCAGAAACTAATGAGAGTTGCATGACAAGACAGGGTGTTTTGTGGTAACTGTTAAAATTAAGGAGAAAATTTCAATTGTTGAATTTTTGAGTTGTTGATTTGAGATTAAATTTATTTGGTTCTACTATTATTGATATTGGAACGCATAGTCGGGACTAAGAGTAGAACAGCTTTCCAACCTGTTTGTCTGACTCCATGAATAGGTTGGAAACCTATTCATGGAGTCAATCCCGGCTATGCGTCCCAGTATTAATCGTACTTGAACCAATAACTTACTTTAATTACCCACCACAAACACTGCATTTCCAAAAAGCAATTTTCCATTTTGCCAAAATCCCCTAAATAACGGGTCATTAACCAAATAGACTACTTGCCCTTTGCCTGAATCCTGCGTACCAAAAATCAAAGAGTTTTTTAATTTCTCTTGGGCTTTTGAACCTGCAAACCCTGCAATGGGTGATTTGCTATCTTTGATTACTCCTACATTCCACCCTGAGTTAAGGTATTGATAATCAGATGATTCTAAAACCAAACTAAAATAATTTTTATTATACCCAAACGCCAAAGGATTGGTATTATCCATTGTCAATTTGTAAATACTGCCTGGGGTTTCTTCTGAGATGGATTCACGTTCTGAGTTGGCATAAATCTTTAATTTGTCCTTATCTTCCTCTTTCTTTTTGTCTTTATCCTCTTCTTTATGTTTGATGTCGAAACCATCTTTGCCAGCCAATCCGTTTACAGCTCCTTGAATGGCAATTAATTTCCCTCCTGCTCGTACCCAATCTTTTAATTTCCCAAGGTTTTTTTCGTCTAAAATTTTGCTATAACTTCCATCCGTCAAAACTAAAACATCAAATTTTGAAAGGTCAGTACTTCCAAAATAGCTTTCTCCCAAAATTGTCGCAGGATAATCTAATTGTTTATCAAAAAAATGCCAAGTTGCTCCAAATGAGGTAGATGAAACTCCGTCCCCCGATAAAATAGCCACTTTCGGAGTTTTTAAATAACTCACATTGTCTGAGCCAAAATCCGAACCTTTCGCAACCATTCCAGTTGATGAAGTATATAAATTTACTTGCAATTTTTCCGCTTCTGCTCTTACTATTTTATCAAAATTGTCTTCTAATCGTTCATTGCCAGTACGTGTAATAATGAGTGTTCCTTCGCTAAATGACTGATTCTCAACTTCAAAGGGTTTACCTGCGGAACGAACTTTGATGCCCTTTTTGAGTAATGCCGATAGAAATTTTAAGTCTGTAAACGATTGCCATTTGGCTAAGTAGGCGTATGGTTTTTCAATTTTTGGAGTAGTTGTCGCAAAATTTGGTTTTGAAGAAGGGTTTAATCTATCTTTCACCGCAAAAGCATTTAGACCATAAGCAAAAGGCAATGACCAAGAGGTAATATCATACGTCATGGTGTCTTCTACCATCGTTTTGGGTTCTAACAAAATCTTCAAAAAAGTCGAGCGAGGTTGGTACAGATTTATCACAATATCCTCAGTATCAATCTGGAAAGTCTCATTTTTGTCATTTTGATAACTAAAACCTGATGCTATCATAGATTTTCCTGCCGTTCCGTATTGGAAATTTTCACGGTCTAAAAAACCCAGAAACTCTCGAACCCGACTTTCATTTCCTTTTGTCTTAAAAACGAATGATTTATACTGTCCAACGGGTGATTTTTGGGCATTATCAAAAAACTTAATAAACTCAGTTACCGTTTTGTCAGCATTGGCTGAAATAGCCTCCATACAAGCAAAAGAGGTGCTAAAATGATGGTCTATTCTTTGTTTTAAGGTCAAAGTATCGCCGTCCCTTTTCGAGATTCCTAAACCAGCACCGATTCCGCCTTGTTCGTAGGTCATTCCAAACGCACCATTGTAAGTTGGGTATGTGTCTCCGTAGGATGGGTACAACAAATCAAATCGTTCTTTTGAGAAAAATAGCCATCCATTCTTATCGAAATCTCGTTTATTATAATCCCCCAAAATCGTCTGAAACTCTCTTTGCCAAGGTGTAATATCTTCGTGAAAAGGCTTGGCAGCGGGTGAAAAGTAATAGGGGTTTTCATATCCTTGTTCGTGAAAATCAGCGTGTAAATGTGGCATCCACTGCCGATAAAGTACCATTCTTTCCTGAGATTCTTTTTGGGTTTGCCACGCCCAATCACGATTCAAATCAAATAAATAATGGTTGGGTCTTCCGCCGGGCCAAGGTTCTCTGTGTTCTACGGAAGATGAAGACGGATTGAATGTCGAACCCAATTTTTGATGATAAAAATTTACATATCTATCATACCCATCTGGGTTGATACACGGGTCAAGCATGACAATTGTATTTGTTAATATGCTTTTTGAACGTTCATTCGTTTTATTCAAAAGCTCGTTTAAGACAAATGGGGCTGTATTTGTGCCACAAGATTCATTTCCATGTACATTATAACTCAACCATGCGATGGCAGGTTGTTTTTGGGTCGGTTTACCTTCCATTAATCCAATCGACTTCAAATTATTAGTTCTGATTTCTTCTAATTGTATAAAATTTTCGGGTGAAGCAACGATGGCTACCATCAAAGGGCGACCTTCATTAGTTGAACCGTACTGAATCAATTTTACTTGATTAGGAAATTGGCGAGCGATGTATTCGTAGTAACTCACGACCTGATGATGGCGTAAGAACCGTTCTCCTTTTTTGAAGTTCAAAAACGCTTCGGGCGACTGAATTGTAGCTTGTGAAAGCGTTTGAAATGAGATGAAAAAAAACACTACCAAACTCGTGATAAATGTGAAAATTTGTTTCATAAAATTTGTTGAATGAAGGTAAATGAAAGCATTATTTTTATGGAAAATTTTTATTTTATGCCAACAGCTTATAGCTACTTATTTTTTTGAGGTACTGGGTCAAAGCCATTTCCACCCCACGGATGGCAATTAGAAATTCGTTTAATTCCCAAGCGAAATCCTTTCCAAAAACCCCAAGTTTGTATCGCTTCAATCATGTACTGCGAACAAGTGGGCGTGTATCTGCAAGCATTTGGAAAATAAGGAGACAAAATGGCTTGGTAAATTCTTACGAAGATGATTAAGATTTTTGACATCTTTGTATTGATTCGTTGATGTTGTTACGAAGATAAGAATGTAATTTCAAAATTATTCCTACTACGTTAAATTATCAATAAAAATTAGCCTCGGAGACATCAAGATTCCAGTCTTTGTGGCTAAACGTTAAAAAGGTACTGTGTGCATAAATTTTGGTTATTTTGGAAATAAATTTTGAGGATGAGTAGTTTTTCGTTCTATTTGTAATCTAAATTAAACAAATCCAAGTTAAAAGATATAATCTTATATTTGACCTCAAAGTGAACCTCATTTTGATTTCTGACTATGAAATATAATCCCATAATCACCAAAATATGTTTTCACTCAAAAACAAATCAGTAGTTATCACGGGTGGCGGTTCAGGAATTGGGCGGGCTATTTCTGTGCTTTTTGCTCAACAAGGTGCAATAGTAAATATTCTGGAATTAAATCAAATTGCTTCCGAAGAGACTGTAAATCAGATTGTTAGTGATGGTGGAAAAGCTCTTGCTCACAACTGCGACATTACAAATCAGGCTAAAGTCATTGAGATTTTTCAGGAAATTGGACGAATTGATATTTTGGTAAACAATGCAGGAATCGCACACGTAGGCAATCTCGAAAATACTTCTGAAATAGATTTCGAGCGAATTTTCCAAGTAAATGTAAAAGGTGCATACAATTGTCTTTATGTGGCTGTGCCGATGATGAAATCCCAAGGAGGAGGGGTCATTTTAAATATGGCATCAGTGGCATCAAGCGTTGGAATTAAAGACAGATTTGCTTACTCAATGTCGAAAGGGGCTGTTTTGACCATGACATTGTCAGTCGCCAAGGACTATTTGCAAGACAATATTCGTTGTAATTGTATCTCGCCTGCACGGGTGCATACGCCGTTTGTGGATGGATTTATTGAGAAAAATTATCCAGATAATAAGGAAGAAATGTTTGAAAAATTATCAATGTCTCAACCTATTGGCAGGATGGGAAAACCCGAGGAAATAGCCGCTTTGGCTTTGTATCTTTGTTCGGACGAAGCAGGTTTTGTAACAGGTTGCGACTATCCAATTGATGGTGGATTTATAAAGTTAAATAATTAATACATGAAAAAGACATTTTTACTAATTACTCTATTTTGGTCAATGACCTCATTTATTCAAGACAAACCCAAAAAGGTTATTTTCTTCGGGGATTCTATCACCCAAGCGGGTGTACAACCGACAGGCTATATCACTAAAATTGGACAAATGCTTGAAAAACAGGGTCTTAAAGAAAAGTATGATTTGATTGGAGCAGGCGTTAGCGGTAATAAAGTTTATGATTTATACCTCCGCTTAGAGGAAGATGTGCTAAATAAAAAACCCGATATCGTGATAATATACGTTGGGGTAAATGATGTTTGGCACAAATCTACTTCTGGAACTGGAACTGATTTGGATAAATTTGAAAAATTTTATCAAGCCCTCATCAACAAAATGAAAGCAAATAACATCAAAGTTATTGTGTGTACGCCCGCTGCTATTGGTGAACGCACGGATGCCAGCAATCAGCAAGATGGAGATTTGAACCAATACAGCAAAAGTATTAGAAACTTAGCTTCAAAAAATGAATTATCTGTATGTGATTTGCGAAAAGAATTTCAAGATTATAATCTGAAAAACAATCTTGAAAATAAAGAAAAATCTATCCTCACAACGGATAGAGTGCATTTAAACGAATTAGGGAATCAATTTGTGGCAGATAAAATGTTGCCTTTAATCTTGAAATAAAACTATGAAATTATTTAGATTTGGAGAAATCGGAAACGAAAAACCTGGGATAATTATAAACGAAAAAATGTATGATGTTTCACAATTTGTGGAGGATTATAATGAATTATTTTTTGAAATGGATGGTATCGTCAAACTTAGCCAATTGTTGGATGAAATCAAAGATGAATTACACGAAATACCCAAAGGTTCTCGTATAGCTTCGTGTGTGGCAAGACCTTCAAAAATCGTGTGTATTGGATTAAATTTTGCTGATCATGCCAATGAAACTGGGGCTGAAATTCCCAAAGAGCCCATCATATTTTTCAAAGCAACGACGGCACTTTCAGGTCCGTATGATGAGGTTATCGTCCCTCGAAATTCTGTCAAAACCGACTGGGAAGTAGAATTAGCTTTTGTCATTGGTAAAAAAGCTCAATACGTGGATGAATCAGAGGCAATGGATTACGTGGCGGGATATTGTTTGCATAATGACGTTTCGGAAAGAGAATTTCAGATAGAAAGAGGAGGAAATTGGAGTAAAGGAAAAGGGTGCGATACATTTGCTCCGCTGGGACCGTTTATGGTAACAAAAGACGAAATTGAGGATGTCAACAATTTAGGAATGTGGTTAAACGTAAATGGAAAGCCATTTCAAAAAAGCAACACAAATCAGTTGATTTTTAAAATTCCTACCTTAGTTTCATATTTAAGCCAATTTATGACGCTTCTTCCTGGTGATGTAATTTCTACGGGAACACCTCATGGCGTTGGGTTGGGTTTCAAACCACCCATTTATTTAAAAGAAGGTGACGTTATGGAATTAGGAATTGAAGGACTTGGAACTCAAAAACAAACAGCGAAAAAATGGCAACGATAGATTCACATCAACATTTTTGGAAATATAATATTGAAAATTACGCATGGATTTCGGACGACATGAAAGTTATCCAACGTGATTTTATGCCGTCTGATTTATTACCAATTTTACAACAAAATAATATAGATGGGTGTGTTTCAGTTCAAGTTGATCAAACCGAAGAAGAAACTGATTTTTTATTGGAACTGTCTGATAATCATAGCTTTATCAAAGGTATTGTGGGTTGGATTGACCTTCGGGCTGATAATATTTATGAACGTTTAGAACATTATTCACAGTTCAAAAAACTCAAAGGTTTTAGGCATATTGTACAAGGCGAAAGTGATACAGAGTTTATGCTTCGTCCAAAATTCAAGAATGGAATTGCTGAATTAGGGATGTATGATTTTACGTATGATATTCTGATTTATCATCATCAATTGGAACAAGCTATTCAGTTTGTGAAGTTTTTTCCCAACCAAAAATTTGTAATCAATCATATCGCAAAACCTGATATAAAATCGGGTGAATACACTCTTTGGCAAACAAATATCAAGAAATTAGCCTTACATCAAAATGTATTTTGTAAAGTTTCTGGTATGGTAACAGAAGCTGAATGGGATGATTGGAAGCCTTCGGATTTTAAAATTTATTTAGATACAGTCGTGAAAGCCTTTGGTACAGACCGATTGATGTACGGCTCAGACTTTCCCGTTTGTACCCTTGCAGCTACTTATGAAGCACAATTAAACATCGTGAGTGAATATTTTTCAAGTTTTACAACATTAGAAAAAAAGAAAATCATGGGTGATAATGCTTCCAAATTTTATAATATTTGAAATAATAAATGCCACCAAGACACGAACTCTCCAAGTTTATTAATTGGTGTTTTAGTGCCTTGGTGGCTTGAAAATAAATGAATTTAGGACTTAAAGAAAAAGTAATCATCGTTTCGGGCGGTGCAAAAGGTATTGGCGAAGGAATTTCAAACTCACTGGCAATTGAAGGTGCATACGTGGCAATCGTAGGTAGAAATCACGAAGATAATCAAAAAGCTATTGATAAAATTCAAGCGGCGGGTGGACAAGCATGGTCGTTTGTAGCAGAATTATCTGACCCTAACGAATGCGAAAAGGCTGTGAATGAGGTAGTTAAGATGTTTGGTCGAATTGATGGTCTGGTAAATAATGCAGGGGTAAATGATGGCGTGGGCTTAGAAAATGGTAGTTATGAAGGTTTCATGAAATCTCTTCATAGCAACTTGATTCACTATTATTTATTGGCACATCATACCCTACCATATTTGAAACAATCAAAAGGACCAATCGTAAATATTGGCTCAAAAGTGGCTGATACGGGTCAGGGAGGTACATCTGCGTATGCAGCAGCCAATGGTGGACGCAACGCTCTGACCCGTGAATGGGCGGTTGAATTGTTGAAATACGGTATCAGAGTGAATGCCGTAATTGTGGCAGAATGTTATACGCCACTTTACGATAAATGGATAAAAACCTTACCCAATCCAGTAGAAATTTTGGCGAAAATTACGGATAAAATTCCATTGGGGAAACGCATGACAACCGTTGAAGAAATTGCCGATATGGTGGTTTTTTTGATGTCAAAACGTTCAAGTCATACCACAGGACAAATTATTTACGTTGATGGTGGTTACACGCATTTGGATAGGGCATTGATATGAAAAACGTAATAAATCCTTTTCATAATCAAGTCGTTATCATCACTGGGGCTGGCGTAGGCATAGGCTTTGAAATTGCTAAACAATTAGCTTCACAAGGTTCAAAGGTTGTTTTAAACGATATTGATAAGGATTTAGCCAATAATGCGGCTTTGCAAATTCGAGAAAATGGAGGGACTTGTGAGGCTTTCGGTGGGGATATTTCTGAGATACAAAACATTGAAGAAATTATGAAATTTGCGGTTTCATCTTTCGGTAAATTGGATATACTCATCGCCAATGCAGGGATTACAACCTTTGGAGATTTCTTGGATTATCAACCTGAATCCATGCAAAAACTCTTACAGGTCAATCTATTTGGTACGTTTTTCTTGACTCAGGCAGCCGCAAAGCAAATGATTTCACAGGGTGAAGGAGGTAGTATTTTATTGACTTCTTCGGTAACTGGGAAAATAGCTCACAAATATTTAGCGGCTTACGGCATGACTAAGGCAGGACTCGACCAATTAGCCAAAAACTTAGTCATTGATTTAGCTCCGCATCAAATCAGTATAAATACCATAGTGCCAGGGGCAACCCTCACAGAACGGACTTTGGAAGATGCGGAATACATCAAAACTTGGTCAAGAATTACTCCCTCTGGACGACCTTCCACAATCCAAGACGTTTCGCAAGCCGCTCTATTTTTAGTTTCTCCTCTTTCTCGTCAAATTACTGGTCAGAATTTAGTGATAGATGGTGGATGGTCATCGGTTGGGATTTCACCATATTGAGATTTGAAATTCAAATTTCAATATCTAATAAATGCTTTGGATATTGAATGAAGATTCCGTTTAAAAAGTTAGGAGTATCACCTCTTGCAATTTTCCCCAATAAAACCTAATTTGCTTTTTCATTACACAACCTATCTCCCTGCATGAAACTCGTCAAACAATCCAAATTATTTTTTAAAGAAGGCAATTCTGACAAAGTCTATGAAATCGACCTTTGTGAAGTCGGTAGTGGTCAATTTGTGGTCAATTTTCGTTTTGGCAAACGTGGCAGTATCTTGAAAGAAGGTACTAAAACCGATAAACCCATCAGCCTAAATTCTGCCGAATTGGTTTACGATGCTTTGGAGGCGGAAAAACGCAAAAAAGGCTATCAGACTGAAAGTGAGATGTTTCAGCCACTTCCCGAAGTCCCAACGGTTGATTTGCCCAATGCAGATTTCTCAGATAATGCCATTATGAAGCGTTTGCAAGGTTTTGTTACGGGTACAAATCCCTTCAAAACTGAATGGAAAGCATCAAGGGTGATTTGGCGGGCGGGCGAACTCAAACTGAAAGAAGCCGTACCGTTCATCATCCGATTGACCGACAGGGGAGACGAAATGCAGCGTTATTGTGCCTTGTGGGCATTGGCTCGCATGGGTGATGTTTCCGCAGAACGGACGATGAATGTTTATTTTTCTAATCAAAAATATACTGAAAAAACTCGTAGGATTGCGGGCGAAGGTTTAGTGCAGATTTTGGGAGGAACGGCACGTCAAGAACATCTCAGTTATTATCTCAATCGACTTTCGGAAGATTTTAAAAATTCGCTCAACAATGCGGAAGTTTTAGGGCAATTATTACAACAAAAAATCATCTTAAATCCAACGGGAGATTATGAATTTTTGGAAGATTTATATATTTTATCCATTGATAATCAGATACTTAAAAAGGAATTAGTTTCTATTTTTAAAGAAATTCCTTTAAAACCAAATTTCTTTAAACCGATTCGCCACATCTTGAAAATTGCCGAAGTTCGAGATGATTTTGAGGTCTTGGGATTACTGTCTTATCGCTTTGAAAGAACGCTTGAAATGTTCAGAAAACCCGTTGATTATTACGGGTATGAAGAGGAAGGACGTGAAAGTAGTTCGTACATTTCAGCCATCGGTCAGCAAGTGAAAGTCAAGGCTGAATTGAAGAAAAAGAATAGTAGATTGGCTTATTCTGACCGCACACGAGCTTATTTGATTCGTAGAACATTACGGCAATTGAAGGAGTTGGGACAACAAAATCAGCAAGAATACGTAAAATTAGCCTTGTCGATTTTGCTTTCGTATGATTCAAAAACGGACTACAAAGCTGAGTATTCTGTTACGGAATATTCGTGGCAAAATGGTTACAGAAGCTACCAGAAATACTTTCCAGTGTATTCTGATGCAGTTTTTATGAATCTGATTTTGTTTGGGGGAGGTGATAGACTGACATTTAACGGAAAAAATTGGTACGTTACTGATAAAAATAATGCTGTTATTCCAAATAGATCGCAAAATACCCGAAGCCTAAATTCCAGTCAATCAAACCAACAAGGTGGTGTTTTGAACCGTGTTTTTGATTCTGTTTTTTCTTTATTTTCTAAGAAAAAGGAAGAAGAAAATCAGGTTCAACAAACGGTTAATCAACCAATTATTCCTCAACAAAAGCCACAAGCTACCCAGTCTCCACGAGAAGAATTATATCCACATCTTTGGGATAAAATTCCGCAGGCTTACATTCAACTATTACTCAAAGCACGAGTTGATGAAATACATAGTTTTGCAGTAAAGAATCTTTTAGAACATCCTGATTATGAGAAGATTAAGGAGCGAATTGACTTTCCACTAATTCTACAATTCTTAGCTTCTGAATACTTAATTACGGCGGGTTTTGGTTTGGCATTAATCAAAGAAAAACTCCAAGAAAATCCTGATAAATCTATCACAATTTCGCTCCTGAATAGTCCTTTGTTGGAAGCTCGTGAGTTTGGTTTAGAGATTATTGAGAAAGATGTTGAGGCATATTTAAGTGAGTCCGCTTTTGTAACAAATCTGTTGTTTTCAAAGTATGAAGATGTACGTCTTTGGGCTAAAAATTCCCTCCAAAAACGCACTATCAATGATGTCCAACAGCAACTTTTGGTGGGTAGAAGTATTGCACTTTTAGCGGACTTTAAGGAAAATAATGAACAAAATAATGCCATTATCAAGGACGGCACGGGTATTTTACTCAAAAATTGTTCAGATGCTTTGCAAAATATCAGTAATCAGGTTATTCTGGATTTGTTGAGTTCGCCCGTGGAGGAAGTACAAGTATTTGGCGTTAAAGTTATTATTCTAAAAAATGCCCAAATTTCTGCCGAAATGCTTTGCTCGTTGTTGGCAAGTCCGTTTGAACAAGTTCGTCAGGCGGGTAGTGAATTATTGACGGAACAAAAAAATCGGATTGCAACAGATAAGCCTTTTGCGGATGCCTTAGTCAATTATCTCGTGCCTTTATTGATGAAAAAAGAGCCTTACGAAGAACTGCACGAAGATGTTTCAAAAATGCTCAGAAATCAGTTGGTTGAAAACCTACAAGCGGTTGATGCTAATACGACTATTCGTTTGATTCATTCAAACTATATCCCTGCCCAAGATTTGGGATTGGTTTTGCTGAATAAATACGTTGATGCTAATACGCTGACGATGAGGCAAATAATTAACATCTCGAATCATGAAATTATAAATGTCCGTCAATGGTCTTGGAATTATTTTACAAAAAATATTGCCAGAATCAAGTTTGAAAGAGAAGAATCTATTAGAATCTTAGATGCCAAATGGGATGATAGTCGAGATTTTGCCATTCGTTTTTTCAGAGATAATTTTGACGTAAACGACTGGACACCAGAGGTTTTGATTGGTATTGCGGATTCTGTCCGTCCAGATATTGAAGCCTTTGGGCGAGAACTAATCTCTCGCTTTTTTGATGATGGTCAAGGAGAAGAATATTTGTTAAAATTAAGTCAGCATCCAAGTTTGGGCGTACAATTATTTGCAACCAATTACTTAGAACGATTTGCGGTAAATGATTCAGAGAAATTAAAGAATTTAGATTATTACTTCCGTTCAGTTCTCACGAGAGTAAATAAGGGTCGAAGTTCAAAATCAAGAATTTTTAATTTTTTACATCAAGAAGCCCTCAAATCAGAAGAATCAGCCTTGATAGTTTCGGATATTTTGAGGGATGTATCGGCGACAGTTTCCATTGAAGATAAAGCGACTTGTATAACTATTATGCGGTCATTGCAAGAGCGTTTTGAGGAATTATATTTGCCTTTGAAAGTTGTTGAATTTGAGACGAGATAATATTACGGATACTTAAAAATACATTTTATGCTTTTTTACGCCTACTATTTTTTATATTTACCCTATATTTACGGATACTAAAAAATATAAAACGTATGAAAAAGCACATAGAGCGAGAAATTGATAAAGTTCTAATTGAATGGAAAAACAAATCAGATAGAAAGCCATTGTTGTTGCGTGGAGCGAGGCAAGTTGGTAAATCAACGGCTGTTCAACAATTATCAAAACAATTTGAAAATTACGTTGAAATAAACTTTGAGTCTCAAATAGAAGTCCATCAATTTTTTAGAGGGAATCTAAATCCTGAAAGTATTTGCGAAAACCTTTCCCTTTATTTCCAAACGCCAATTATTCCAGGAAAGACGCTTTTGTTTTTTGATGAAATACAGTCTTGTTTACCAGCGATATCGTCATTGCGATTTTTTTATGAAAAACTACCAACTCTCCATCTTATTTCGGCGGGTTCATTATTAGAATTTGCTCTTGAACAACTCCCTTCCTTTGGGGTGGGTCGTGTACGTTCAGTTTTTATGTATCCACTCTCTTTCGATGAGTTTTTGGGAAGTTTAGGGGAACAAAAACTGGTTGAGTTGAAAAAGAAATCAAGTTCAGAAAATCCCTTATCCTTACCTTTTCATCAAAAACTAATTGACTATTTTAAAAAGTTTTTGATTATTGGTGGAATGCCCGAAGCGGTTTCTGTTTATGCAAGTGGCGGTAGTTTTTTAGATGTTCAGTCAGTCTTGGATGATTTATTGATTTCGATAAAAGCGGACTTTGCGAAATACAAGCAAAAAGTGCCTTCAACAAGAATTACAGAGGTTTTTGAATCAATAATTCATCAAAATGGTGGAAAATTTATCTATTCAAAAGCTGCGACACAAACCTCATTTATACAAATAAAAGAGGCAGTTCAATTATTATCAATGGCTGGATTAGTAATATCTATTACGCACAGTTCTGCAAATGGAGTTCCTCTTGGGGCTGAAATTGATGAGAAAAAGAGGAAATATATCTTGTTTGACACAGGTTTATATCAAAGATTTTTAGATCTAAACGCAGGACAAATATTAGCCCAAGATGATTTTGATGCTATCAACAAAGGGGCGATTGCAGAAATGTATGTAGGATTAGAGTATTTAAAATACGGAAGTCCATTTCAACATGAAAATCTTTATTATTGGCATCGTGAAAGTGCTAATAGTAATGCTGAGATAGATTATGTGATAACACAAAATCAACAAATTATTCCTGTTGAAGTAAAAGCATCGAAAAAAGGAGCTATGCAAAGTCTTTTTCAGTTTATGAAAGAGAAAAATAGTAAACAAGGAATACGTATTTCCTTAGAAAATTTTACAGAAATACCTCAAATAGATGTAGTTCCACTGTATGCCATTTCAACGATTAGAGAAAGGTCAAATGATTGAAAATCAAGAAGATAAAGAATTTGAACATGTACTTGCTCTCATTCAAAATGCTAAGGGTAAGGCGTATCAAAGTGTAAACCACATTCAAATTTTGCTTTATTGGCAAATTGGAGAATATGTACATGAACGACTTTCTAAGGCTGTTTGGGGGTCAAATACGATTCAGAAATTAGCTTTTTTTCTTCAAAATAAAGACCCTCTTTTGACAAATTTCAACAAGAGGAGTCTGTATCGAATGCAACAATTTTTTGTCTCATATCCTGATTTTGAATTTGTGTCGACAGTGTCGACACAAATTAGTTGGTCTCATCATCTTGATATTCTGAGTGGTACAAAAGGTAAAGAAGAGAGGGAATATTATACAAAATTATCAATAAAAGATAGGTTGAATGTCCGTGACCTGCGAAGACAATTAAAATCGGGACATTTTGAGCGAAGTATTATTGCGGATAAACTTTTGCCAAGTGCTTTTGAAAATTATCCCAAGGATGTAACAGGAGTTTTAAAGATTCATACTCATTAGAATTTTTGAAACTGCCCGAAGAGCATTCTGAAAATGAACTCAAAAAGGCTCTTGTCAAAAACATAAAATCCTTCATACTTGAACTGGGGAGTGATTTTACGTTTGTTGGAGAAGAATATCGTTTGCAAATAGATATGGAAGATTTTTATATCGACCTACTTTTTTATCATAGAGAACTATGTTGTCTGGTGGCATTTGAGTTAAAAATTGAAAAATTCTCTCCATCACATTTAGGGCAACTTAATTTTTATTTAGAAGCGTTAGACCAAGACATCAAGAAACCGCATGAAAATCCAAGTATTGGCATTTTACTGTGCAAAACGAAAAGCAAGACTGTTGTAGAATATGCTCTGAATCGTAACGTTTCACCAGCTTTGGTGATTGATTATTCAACAAAACTCATTGATAAAAAATTACTTCAAGCCAAAGTGCAGGAGTTATTTTTATGAAAAATATTACCCCCAAACCCATAAACAAATGCAAAAAACTTATTTAGAATTATCAGAAGAGGAAGGTTCGAGTCATAAATTTTATGAAGTAATCGTTGATGGACTTTCTGTAAGTATTCGTTACGGACGAATTGGCGATAATGGTCAGTCATCGTCAAGTACGCTTGCTTCCGAGGCTGAGGCTTTGGTTTTTGCAGCTAAGAAAGTAAAAGAAAAATCTAAAAAAGGATACGCTGAGGCTGTTATGGGACAACGTTTGAGTCGAGCCATCAGTCGCCGTGTGATTCAGAGTAATTCATCGACAGTTAAACAAAAACTGCCCATCACTTGGAAATTTAATACGGGTTCGGCTGCCTTCGGGATTTATATTGATGCCAAAAGCTGTTGGGCTGGCAATGAGGACGGGGACGTTTATCGTCTCAGCCATGCGGGCGAGGTCGAACTCCACCAACGACTTCCAGACGGTGTAAAATGTATTGTGGCAGATAATGACTGGATTTATGTGGGCTGTGATGATGGTAATGTGTATGACCTCACGGGGAAACGTCCGAGATTGTCGTATGAGATTTCTGACAAAATTGAAATCTATTGGATTGACATCAATGACGGGATTCTGGGCGTATCAGATGCGGGCGGAAATGCCACCGTTATTAACTACGAAGATGAAGAACAGTGGACAAATAAACAAAAGGGAACGGCAGCTTGGATGATGCGTTGCGATGATTACGGAAAGGTTTTTTGCGGAGACTCAAAAGGAATCGTAGCCTACAATGGACCCGATGGAAAAATAGAATGGGAAGCCAAAACCAACGATGCTGTCCTTTTTGGGTGGATGGAAAACGATAAAGTTTATGCCGCTACGGGAGCAAATTCTGTTCAGGCATTTTCTAAAACGGGTACCTTGGTCAATACTTACAAAACCGACCACACCGTTTTCTCCTGTGCGACTTCGCCAAATGGGGAGTATATTTTTGCGGGAGATAATTATTCGTCAATCTATTGTTTTGATGCTGATGGAACCCGCCGTTGGAAATTTGCAACGGGTTGTGGTTCAGCGTTTTCGATGCAATATTTTGATGAAAAATTGTACATCGTAACCACAGACGGCGTAATGGCGTGTATTGATGCCAAGCAAGAAGCCATTGCTCAGGCACAAGAAGGGATTGTTCCGACTATCAAAGACGTGAAAATTGCCGCTTCGCAACGAACGCAGTCATTGACAGTAAACGATACGGTAGTTTTGGAAACTGCTTCCGCCAATGCGACAGGCATACGAATACAATGCGTAAAAGAAGGCAGTAAATTAAGAGTAAAAGTTCTCTCAGATGGCTATCACAAGGACTGGCACGTTCAATTCCCTAAAAATTTAAGAGAAGAAGGAACAATTTATATCGTTGATGAAATCCGTGAGGCGGCTCAGACGGGGTTTTATCGAGTGTTTGGGAATATTTTGAAGGGGAGTTGATATTTTGTGATAAATGATTGATAAAATTATCTTTTATAACTCAAAAAATGGCTTTATTTGAGTTATAAAAGATAGTTTTATCAATCAAAAAGATCAATTATACATCAAAATATAGGACATATGAATAAAATTATTTTGTTTTTGATTCTCAGTATTTCTTTTGCAAATGCACAATCGATAGATTCTATTCAAATTGTTGTAAATAAATCTATGGAAGAAGTGCTTTCTGAGGAAGTATCGGTGAGAAAAATATCTTCATATCCTACTTTTGATGTTCAAAATATTACTGTTGAAATGGCTACTAAATGGATTGATGTTTTAACGGTATATGAAAATTCAGAAAATTACTTTGTCAGGGATAAAGTTTATTTGTCATATCTCAAAATGGCTAAAAGTACAAATGATTCTTTGGCTAGACGTTTATTGGTAAATAAAGCATTGTCATCATTTAGAGATTTATTGCCAATAAGTAATACTGTTCCAAATTATACTATTTTTGAGAAGATTTGTAGGGATTTAACAACTCTACAATATTCAGATTTTGATGACTCAGCACGAAATAAAATTATCTCAACAATTCAAAAAAAACAATATGTTGGTAAAAATATTTTCCTTATAGTTGGTTGGTTAAACTTACGCCAGACCATTCCATCCTTGAAAAATATATCCATAAATTCTCGAAATAAAGAAATTGTCGATGGAATTTATGGAGAAGAAAGACGACATGATATTGAATTTTCATTAGCTCGTATGGGAGAAAAAAAATCCATAGATTATGTGTATAATTTCCTTCAAACAGAAAAAAAGAAGAGAAAAGGAGATTATTTTGGTTTAAATGATTTGATTCATAATAAATATACTTCGTTTTCAAAACAACCCGAAATTTTGAATTTCCTTCTTCAATTTTTAGAAATGAATGAGTTTTGGGGCGGAGGAAGTTCTGGTGAACAAATTGATGAACCCAAATACATAGCTTGTGACGCTTTAAATTTATTGGAAGTGTATTATCCTGAATTATCTACATGGTTAATTGAGAATAATTTTTTTGACAAAAAAAATCATAAGACTTCTGAGGAGTTTCTTGAAAAAAATAGGTTGAATGCAAAATCTTTGAGAGTTCAAAGTTGTGATAGTGAAACATTTAGAGAAGCAAAAAAATGGATTTTGAAAAATCAGAATCGTTACCAATTCAATAGATATTCTTTTTTTTGATAAACATAAAAGATAAGTAATTACCCTATGCTATTCAACTACAAATACGGAGGCAGTTCCTCCATCACCAGCAATTCCAATTCGGTTGGAATGTCTTTTGCTCCTGATACGCTTCGTGAGCCTACTTTTTTTGTGGGTAAACTTCATAAGAAATTAGCTTTTCGTGAGGCGATGTCTGCCTTGCATGATGTTGTGGTGTCGGATATGCGGTTTAAACCCAAAGACAAAACTGTTTATAAAGAATGGGCGGCTCAACAAGAAAAAATCTGGCTCTCTGAATTTATGGCAGGTTATGATATTCAATCTGTCAAAGACCGTATGGGTACTATCCGAGAGGAATTACAAGGAATTTACAAGGAAAAAGACCGTGTATTGAGTCCATATTACAAATCTCAAAGAAAATATTTTGATTATCTCTACGAAAAAGACCGAGACGCTTGGTTTGTCCTCGACCCTGTGATTACGGTACATCCTGACGAAGTTTTTTTTGAATGTTTTAGTCAGGATGAATCCACTTATGGCAAATTGGAGTCTAATTACAACGTATTCAAAGAAATCAACGAGTTTGAATGTGGCACCACCAATATTGACTACTCGCAAAATTTATACAATGAATTCCAAAAAATAAGAGATTATAAGGAAACTGATTTCAAGATTGATCCTTCTGGATTTTCCGTGAAAACAACCAACGAAGACGATTATAAAGAAGTAAAAATCGATTTGCCAGATAGTTGGGTACGGGGCTTTTTGCAGGTAAGTTCCGCCATGACTTTACCCATGACCAGTTTCGATTTGCACCCGATGGACATTTACAACATCTGTCTGTTAATGAGACGATTCAAGGAAAAAGAAGGTCCTCGTTCAATAAAATTTATCTTGAAACCTAATGAACCAATTACGCTTTTGTTTGAGCCTTTCAACAAAGAAATTATTTGTTCTCGTTCGACTTTTCAAGGAATTGAGGCGAAAACGATTAGAATTTGGGGACGTAGAAGGCTCTTGATTTTGGAAAGATTAATTCCGATGGCTAAGAAGTTCACGGTACATCTAACTGGTTCGGGATTGCCTTCATTTTATGTCGCAGATTTAGGAGACATGACCTTTACATTGGGGCTTTCGGGTTGGTCGGCAAATGATTGGTCGAGAGCTGGGAATTTTGATTTAATGGCTCCCCGTGCGGAGGTGGACGGTTTTACGGCTCAAAATATTTATAATTCTTTGCGAGAAAATTGGTTTGAAAAACCCGAATCTCTCGCCAAAAGATTGAATACCGATACCAAAACTGTTTTGGGTGCTTTGGGTACATTCACTCAAGCAGGCAAGACAATTTATGACCTCAATCAAGGCGTTTACCGCATTCGGGAATTGTCGAGAGAACCGTTGCCACTACATAAATTACGTTTTGATAACCCCAGAGAAGAAGCGGCGAATAAATTTATTTTGGAGAAAAAAGTTAATGTTATTTCAGAAAAAACTGCTAATGGATTACGTTTATCAGGTACGGTAAAATCAACGAATCGAGTTTTTAATCCGACGGTAATTATTGACAATGATGAAAGAATAGCCCAAGCCACTTGCGACTGTGATTATTACATTCACAACAAACTCTTCAAAGGTCCTTGCGAACATATTATTGCTTTGAGGATTGAGTTTAGGGAGAAGAATAGTTGAGTGAATTTTCATTAACTTTGAATAAAAATGTATCATGAACTTAGAAATTACATTAACGGAATTGACGATAATTCAGAAGGAGATTTTATCAAAACAGCCCTCCATTTCCTTAGAGAGAGCAAGAGAGCAAGTAGCTCGACTGAAAAATCAGAACTCTTCAATAAAAAAGATGAGGTAAAAATATTGGTTGATTTTGCCAATCAAAATAACTGTTGGCATGCTTCAATCAGTGATGAATTTTATATAGGTGAAGGTGCTGAGCAAAAAGTTTATTTGATTGAAGATGAGAAAACGGTACTAAAAACAAATGATACCATTTTTTATGAATCGTGGGAGGATTACTTTATCGGATTACTCATCCATAATTTCTTGTTTCCAAATACGTCTTATAAACTTTTAGGATTTTGTCAAGATTCAAAAAATCTATTGTCGGCTGTAACTCAATCATTTATTTTTTCAACAGAACCTACAAATCTTGATAATCTCAGGATATTTCTTGAGAAAAATGGGTTCAAGCATAAACGAAATAACGATTATTTTCATCCAGAGTTAGGTATTATTTTAGAAGATTTACACGATGAAAATGTTTTGACAAATAACGAAATCTTCTTTTTTATTGACACCGTTTGTTATTTGATAAAGTAATTTCAGTAAACTCATTGTAAAAATAAACAATTCAATTTATCTTGCAATCGCAAAGCGAAAAACACAAAAACCTTGCATTCCGAAAGGAAGGAACGATGTTTCGTCGTTCGTGAAACATGACTATACCAGCATCACTAACTCAATCTTTACTGTGAGGGCAAGTTACCATACCGCTCTTTTACAGTGAAATCTCCCAGAGATTAAAAGAGCGGTATGGTAACGCCCTCTTGGAGTTGATTGATTTAGTCACGAGTACATTCGAAGGTGTTTTTTCGCTTTGCTTTTTTAAAAGTCCTAAGTATTTTGTCCTAAGTATTAAGAAAATAAAGACTAAATTCCAGTCAAGCTCTTAATACTTGGGACTTAATACTTAATACTAACAAAAACAATTCTCCTATGTCTGAACGCCTCACTCGACAACAAATCTATGATCGTATTCGTGAAACATCGAAAGACGAATTTATCCTATCCGAAATGAAGAAATTGGGCTTTTGGAAGCCCGATGAAACCCAACCCCAAGTTTCTGAGCAATTGATTCAGCGTGAAGGCGAACTTCATCGTGAGTTAAACGATCTTGCCAATAAACAGCGTCGATTTGATAATCAACAAGCAATGATTGCTGAAATGCGTAAATCTCGCATGGAAGCATCAAAGAAAAAGCAGATTGAAACGAAGGAAAAAAATGCTCAAAAACGCCTCGAAAAAGCTGAAAAATGGAAAGCCCAACAACAAAATTCAATTGTATATTTAGGTGAAAACGTTTCGGGAGGATTAAACGATACAGATTCAGATATTGACAAACTTACTCGTTTTGGATTACCTAATTTTGCGGATGCCTTGGCGTTGGCTCAGGCAATGAAAATGACTTTGGGGCGACTTCGTTTCTTGGCATTTAACCGTAAAATTTCAACGGTCTCGCATTACAAAAGATTTTATTTAGCTAAAAAATCAGGTGGAAAAAGATTAATTTCTGCCCCAATGCCCATTCTGAAAAATGCCCAATACTGGATTTTGGAGCATATTTTATACAAAATTAGTCCAACAGAATCGGCTCATGGTTTTGTGCCTGAACGCTCAATTATTACGAATGCTCAGGCTCACGTAGGGCAAGACGTTGTAATAAATATTGACCTCAAAGATTTCTTCCCATCTCTCGACTACAAGCGTGTGAAAGGTCTTTTCCAAACCTTTGGCTATTCACAACAAATTGCTACCATTTTAGCCCTAATTTGTACAGAACCCGAAGTTGAACAAGTAGCAATTGATGGCAAGATTTATTTTGTCGCTACTTCCGAAAGACGATTGCCACAGGGAGCTCCCAGTAGTCCAGCCATTACCAATTTAATTTGTTATGGATTAGACCATCGTTTTGTGGGCATTGCCAAAAAGTTTGGATTTCAATATTCTCGTTATGCCGATGATTTGACATTTTCAGCCAAAGGAGATGGTAAAAAAATCGTTGGACAATTATTGTGGTCTGTAAAGCAAGTAATTGAGGATGAGGGATTTACGATATATCCTGACAAACTTTCAGTGATGCGAAAAGGTTCTCAACAAAAAGTTACGGGAATTGTAGTAAATGATAAAATGGGAATTGACAGAAATGAATTACGAAAATTTAGAGCCTTGATTCATCAAATTGGACAAACTGGAATCGTAGGAAAAACTTTTAGACAAGGCGTTGATTTAGAAAATTCTATGCGAGGATATGCGGAGTTTATCTCAATGGTGAAACCCGAACAAGGTAAGCGATTCAAAGGTCAACTGGATGTTATTTTTGGGGTAAAAGTTAAAACTGAAAAGAAAGAGATTATTGTTCCAATTATTCCAGAAGTTGCTGTTGAAAAACCAATTGTCCTAAATATAAAACCCGATGAAGGTGGGAAGAATTGGTGGGAAGTAATTTAGGGTTTAAATCAAAAAGAGAGGCAATTCGTGCCTCTCTTTTTGATTTAAATTTTTCCCAATTCCTCCGCAATTTCTTCCATCGAACGGTTGTTTTTCGGGTCTTGTTGCATCGCTTCAAGTTCTTGTTGCACAATACGTAAAATACGTGATATATATGAGGCGTGCCACCGCTGGCGATCTTCTGCTTGCTCTGGATTGGGTATAAATGCCTCAATTTCAGCA
>JAYUOX010000381.1:0-3067 GCA_043760595.1 Cytophagales bacterium | reverse complement strand
TGAACCTTTTTCAGTATGTTGCAACGTTTTCGATAAAACTCGCTCTTGTGAGATACTTTGGTCGTAATCACCAGTAAGCACGTCCCACATTACAATTTTATGCGTTTTCAAAATCACTTTTGCTTGACTTCTTTTAATTCTTCCAAACGGAGGACGGAATTTTCGATGTTTGGTGTTTGATGTTCGATGTTCGGTTGTCGAAAAACGAACATCGGGAATCGAACTTCGGGCAACAATTATTTCTTCACATTCATTAAAATTATCAAAGTAATATTCATCCTCAACATCCCAACCTCTGACATGATTAAAAGTGTGATTTCCAATGGTATGTTGCTGATTTACAACCTTTTGAAGTATATCTGGATATTTTTTAATATTTCCTCCAATGCAAAAAAAAGTAGCTTTCGCTTTATATTTCTCTAATTCTTCCAAAACAAATTCGGTAATTTCTGGAATTGGTCCATCATCAAAAGTCAAGAAAATTTCTTTCTTTTCAGTAGGAATTCGCCAAATAAAATTTGGGTACAATGCCCGCATTAAAAAATTTGTTTTATGGATGAACATATATTTTTAAGATAATTTTCTTCCTTTCCAATTATAACCTTTGCCTTGGGCAATTAAACCAAAAAAAACGACATAAAAAGGATAAATGATTTGAACTATTAGAATGAATTTAATTTTATCTTTATGCCCTAAGTAACCGACTATCAAGCATAAAAAGGCAAATTCTGGCAAACATTTCACTAATAAATTGAGGTAATTTTGCGTAAAAATACTATAAATCATTCCCAAATTTACCGCAAAAATGAAAATAGCCAATGCTCCAACTTTCCAATCTTTATAATACTTCCATTTGCTCGCCCATCGTTTTCTTTGCTGGTAAAAATGAGCTATATCTGGTTGTGATTTAGTTAGTACAATGGCATTTTTATCAGTATTAAAAACAACTTTTTCTGGATAAACATTAGCTATTTTATGCATTAAAAATTCATCATCGCCCGATGCTAAATGTTCATTGCCAGAAAAACCATTAACTTCTTCAAAAACTTCACGGGTGTAAGCAATGTTAGCTCCATTGCACATATTAGGCTTTTTCAAAAACATCGCACATGCTCCTGAGCCAATCAAACTGGCGAATTCTATGATTTGAAAAGTATTCCAAAGCGACTTTTCGTTTGTGAAAGTAACTGGTGAACTAATTAATTTTGCATCTTTTTGTTGGTATATTTCTTCTATGGATGCAAGCCAATTTTCAGAAGCTCTACAATCTCCATCGGTTGTAATTATTAATTCTCCTGATGAAATTTCAATACTTTTTTGAATGGCATTTTTCTTTGGCGATAAACCATTTTCATTCAAAATATTCAATAATTTCAAATCAAATCGAGCAACCTCTTGAAAAGCTAAAACTATTGTTTCCGTTTTATCCGTTGAACCATCATTGGCAATAATTACTTCAAAATTTTTGAATGGATAAGTCTGTTTATTTAGGTCTTCTAACAAATTCCGAATATTATCTTCTTCGTTTCTAACGGGAATAATTACGGTTAATTTTGTATTTTTTAGGCTAACGTATTGTACTTTATTTTTCTTCGTTTTTAACCACGTAAAAATAAATACAAGGTTTAAGATAAAGTATAAACTATTGATAATAAGTAAGATAGACATTTACAAAATTGATTTATTAGTATTTTTTATCCTTAAAAATAATACACTTCCCACAAGAACGGGTAATAAAATATTAATAATCCAGAGAGTAAAAATGGCAGTAATTACAGATGAAATATTAACTGAATAAAAACTAAAAAAATGTAAGGCTGAGATTTGTCTAATGCCTAAATCACTCAGAAAATTTATTGATGGAATGAGTGTTTTGAATAGTAAGACCAAGCACGAAATTGCCCATAAATCTATAAATTTAACCTCAATTTGGAAAATTTGTAACATAATGACAAACTGCAATGAATAAGTTAAAAAACGGAGAATTGTCCAAATAAAAACTCTCGCAAAAACTTTACTCTCAAATAAAGTTAAGGCTTTTAGATAAGTTTCATATTTTTTTATCCAAGTAAATTGATTGAAGAAAATTAAAATTTTTATTCGTTTATAAAAAACAATGATTCCTAAAAAGAAACAAAAAACTAACAAACCAAAGATAATTTGGTCGAAAATTGTCAAATCATTCTTCGAAATTAATAAATAGGCAACAATTCCAAAGATTAAGGTAATATAGAATTGAATTCCATTTCCTAATAAAACAGATCCAATTCCTTCTGAACGATTCTTTTTTTGCAAATTCATGGTTCTGCCCGCAAAATCTCCCAAATTAGCGGGTGTAATAAATCCCAAAGTCAAACCAACCAAAACGGATTGAAATGCGTCTGTGAAAGTAAGTTTTTCAAATTTATTGGTTAAAATTTGCCATTTTTTTGCTTCACAAGCCCAATTAACAATAATTAATATGAATACTAAACTCAGTTTAAAAATATTTTTAGCCTTAACTATTTTAGAAAACTCCGTTATTAAATCACTAAAATTCTGTTGTTTTTGCTGAAATATACGATATAAAATTACCCCAAGAATCAGTACAAAAATCCATTTTATGATTAAAAATAGTTTTTCGGAAAGAAATTTTGGTTTGGCATTTGATTCGTCAGTATCTTGCATTATGTCAGAAAAAAAGGAAAAAATAATCTTAGGAGTTGACCCAGGAACTCGATTTATGGGCTACGGCGTAATTTTAACACAGGGTGACACTATGAAAGTTTTACAATATGGAGTCATCAACTTGAGCAAATATACAACCCAAGGCATCAAATTAAAGAAAATGTTTGATAGAATTATTGGAATTATCGAAGAATTTCTACCTGACGAAATGGCAATCGAGGCTCCTTTTTTTGGGGTAAATGTGCAATCCATGTTAAAATTAGGAAGAGCTCAGGGGGTTGTGATGGCGGCAGCTTTGTCGAGAGAAATTCCGATTGTTGAATATTCGCCCAAGACCGTGAAACAATCGGTAACGGGAAATGGAAATGCATCGAAAGAACAAGTGGCTCATATGCTCGAC
>JAYUOX010000380.1:0-3079 GCA_043760595.1 Cytophagales bacterium | reverse complement strand
GAATTCAATGTGCTTTCTATTGAAGAAAAACCAACTGACCCAAAGTCAAATTATGCAGTTCCTGGCTTATATTTTTACGATAATTCTGTGGTAGAAATTGCCAAAAATATTGCTCCTTCGCCCCGTGGAGAATACGAAATTACGGACGTAAACAAGGAATATTTGAAACAAGGCAAGCTAAAAGTAGGCGTTCTGAACCGTGGAACAGCTTGGTTAGATACAGGTACATTTGCCTCTCTGATGCAGGCAGGGCAATTTGTACAAATAATTGAAGAAAGACAAGGCTTGAAAGTTGGATGTATTGAAGAAGTAGCTTATAAAATGGGTTTCATTGATGCAGAACAATTAAAAACCATTGCTGAACCACTTGTGAAAAGTGGGTATGGGCAGTATTTGTTGAATTTGTTGAGGTAGAAAATATACGATTATTCAATATTTCAAATGACTGACAAATATTTATACATAATTTCAGGTTGTAATGGAGCGGGCAAAACAACCGCTTCATTTACTATTTTACCCGAAATTTTAGATTGTAAAGAGTTTGTAAATGCTGACGAAATAGCAAAAGGAATTTCTCCATTTCAACCTGAACGTGTTTCGTTAGAAGCTGGAAGAATTATGTTGAATAGAATTAAGGAATTACTTTCTGAGAATCATAGTTTTGCATTTGAAACTACTTTGGCAACGAAGAGTTATAAAAATACAATCGCCGAAGCCAAGTCAAAAGGTTATACTGTCGTTCTACTCTACTTTTGGTTAGAGACAATTAGTTTAGCAAAAGAAAGAGTAAAGACAAGATTTTCAGAGGGAGGACACAACATCGAACCTGATGTTATAGAAAGAAGATACAAGGCTGGAATACAAAATTTGTTTGATATTTATCTCGATTTAGCTGATTATGTGCTTATTTTTGATAATTCACAAGGGAATCATAGACTGATTGCAGATAAATCTGTAAATGAGCTACTGCATATTATTGATTCTGTAAAATTCAACGAACTAAAATCATATCATCATGACTCCACAACAAACGCTTGAAATAAAAGAGAAAATTCTCTTGGGGCTGGAAAAGGCTTACGAAAATTTAATTGAGTATAAGAAATATAAGAAGTCTGATTTGGTTGTTATGCGAGATAAAAAAATCGTTAGGATTAAACCTTGATAAAACATCCGCTTGAAAGTCAATTCCAAGCGGATATTTTTATTCACCATTCTCTACGCCACCACTCCCCCATTCCAAACCTTCTTATCAGGCTGAATAAAACTCAATGAACCATTTTTATCCTCAGCCATCAATACCATTCCTTCCGATTCCATGCCCATCATTTTCCTTGGAGCAAGATTTGCCAAGAACGTAACTTGTTGATTTACAATATTTTCTGGTTGAAAATGCTCGCCTATTCCGCTGAGAATTGTACGTTCTTTTAAGCCATCATTAATTGTTAATTTCAACAATTTCTTACTTTTCGCCACTTTCTCAGCCGCAACAATTGTCCCAATTCTGATGTCCATTTTCGAGAAATCATCGTATTGAATTTCGTCTTTAGTAGGCGTTACGACTTTACCTTCCAACAAATTTTGCTGTTTGGCATCTTCTAACTTTTTTACTTGGGCGGCAACGGTTTCTTCTTCCACTTTTTCAAATAATAAACCAATATTTGTAATAGCTTGACCTTCTGATAATAAATCGGCACGACCAGCCTCTGACCAAGTTAATGGCTTGATATTCAAAATAGTACGTAGTTTCTCAGCCGTAAAAGGCATGAAAGGTTCGCACAGAATAGAAAGATTTGCGGCAATTTGTGAACCAATATTTAAAATCGTTGCGGTACGTTCTGGGTCGGTTTTGATGACTTTCCAAGGTTCGGTATCTGCCAAATATTTATTGCCCAAACGAGCTACATCCATCATCAACGCCAAGGCTTCACGGAGTTTAAAATTAGCAATAGCATCACCAATCTTGTTAGGCATTTCAGCCAAAGTTGCTAAGGTCTGACGGTCAAAATCGGTCAATTCGCCTTGTTTTGGCACTTTTGAATCAAAATTCTTTTCCGTTAAAATAATCGCACGGTTCACAAAATTCCCGAAAATCCCTACTAATTCTGAATTATTACGAGTCTGAAAATCCGCCCACGTGAAATCTGCATCTTTGGTTTCGGGAGCTGAGGCTGCTAAGGCATAACGCAAAATATCTTGCTTGCCCTCGAACTCACGAAGGTACTCGTGCAACCAAACTGCCCAATTGCGTGAGGTAGAAATTTTATCGCCCTCCAAATTCATGAATTCGTTGGCTGGCACATTATCCGACACAATAAATCTGCCATCTGCCATGCACATCGCAGGGAAAATCAGACAGTGAAAAACGATGTTGTCTTTCCCAATAAAATTGACTACACGGGTTTCTGGGTCTTTCCAATATAGTTCCCATTGGTCGGTCAATTCCTTGGTCATGGAGATATAACCAATCGGTGCATCGAACCAGACGTACATCACTTTTCCTTCGGTATCGGGCAGCGGAACTTTGATTCCCCAGTCCAAATCACGAGTCATGGCACGGGGTTTCAAACCATCATTCAACCAAGATTTCACTTGCCCTAAAACGTTGGTTTTCCACTCTGGATGGCTCTCAATGTACTTTTCGAGCATTGGTTGCATTTTATCCAAAGGCAAATACCAGTTTTTTGTAGCCTTTTTAATGGGCGTTTCACCACTCAAAGTTGAACGTGGATTAATCAATTCTTCGGGAGAAAGTGTCGAACCGCATCGCTCGCACTGATCGCCGTAAGCATTTTCATTCCCACATTTTGGACACGTCCCGATGATGTAACGGTCAGCTAAAAAAGTCTTATTTTTTTCGTCGTAATATTGCTCCGTAGTTTCCTCCACAAACTGCCCTTTGTCATAAATATTCTTAAAAATATCCTGCGACATTTCGTGGTGAACTTTGTTGGACGTTCTTGAATAAATATCAAACGAAATTCCAAATTCCTCAAAAGAATCTTTGATTATTTTGTAATATTTATCAACAACTTCTTGGGGAGTTACGCCCTCTTTTTTGGCTTTAATCGTAATCGGCACA
>JAYUOX010000379.1:0-3083 GCA_043760595.1 Cytophagales bacterium | reverse complement strand
CTTTGTGATTACCCCAATTTTTCCTCTAACAATCTAATTTGAATCTGTAATGATTTAATCTCCGAAATTTTACTTTCCGTTAATTGCTTCACTAATTGCAATTGAATCTCTAAGCCTTGAACTTGTTGGTGCAACAGTTTATTTTGAAATTCTAATTGTTTAGTGGGGTCGCTGAAATCATTTTTATCCTCGTTTTTTCTATCTAAATTCCTATTTGAAGCACTTTCTTGAATTTCTTCAATGCTCATTTCCGAAAAATTGAAATTTTGGAAATCATCTAAATTTGTTCCAAAATATTGACAAATTTCTTCACAAACGTTTAAAGATGGCAGTGTGTGTCCATTTTCATAATCAGATAAAGCACTCTTACTGACTCCCAATGTTTTCCCTAATACTTCTAAGGTTAATTTATTTTTTTTTCTTAATGTTCTAAGATTGGCACTAAACTTATTTTCCATTAATCAGGAATTTTGTATTATTTTTCCAAATAGTTGGAAATTATAAATAAACTTATTTTCTTTGTAATGCAATTTAACGATTTTTCCTGATTTCTGGAAAAATGAGTAAAATCATTATTATTCTTACAGTTATGCTTAAAAATTTTACAAAACTTAGCCTTGTCGCTATTCTTACTTTCACCACCTTTTTTGCCAATGCCCAAATGATGAATGATGGCATTTTTATGGCAAAAGGCAACCTCTGCGGAGGCGTTACGTACATGAACGATTCTTGGAGTAAATACTGGGAAGGTTCATTATATCGTGATAATAAAAACCTTGGAACGCTCACCATACAATCAGTCGTTTTGATGGGAAATTACGGAATCTCAGACCGTTTCAATGTCATGTTTTCACTTCCATATATTACTACAAAGGCTTCTGAGGGAACTTCACAAGGGATGAGTGGCATTCAGGATTTAACGATGTCAGTAAAATATCGTTTAATTCAAGCTCACAATCTTTCAGTAATTGGTTCAATTGGTGGTTCAATTCCGACCAATAATTACGTGGCTGATTATATGCCTTTTGCTATCGGAAATCAATCTAAAACTGGTCTTGCCCGTGGGATTTTGTATTATACTTTACCTTCAAACTTAGCTTTTACGGCTCATGCAACCTACACGGCTCGTTCAAACATTAGAGCTGACAGAGAAATGTATTATGCAGGTAAGGGCTATTTTACTAATGAAATGGTTATGCCAGACATCGTAAACTTTGGTGGAAAATTCGGTCATTATTCATACCGTTGGCAGTTAGAAGCAACTTACGACCAACAAATTACACAGGGAACACTTGATATTCGGAGAAACGATATGCCAGGGCTTTGCGATAAATTTGATTATACCAAAGTGGGTTTTATTGCCGCCTATCGTGTGCCTGCCTTGAAAGATTTACAAATTATGGTCATGGGTGGGAAAATTCTTTCGGGTCGTAATGTTGGAGAATCTACCTCTTTTTCGGTTGGCATTTCAAAGTATATTGATTTCAGAAAAAACAAAACAGCAGGCATTCCAAGTGGTCCAATTTGTCGCCCAGGAGACATGAATCATAATGCTGGGGGAATGGAAATGAAAAAAGAAGAACATAAATAAACTGTAACCCGATGCTTCCGCATCGGTTAAAGAAATAAACAAAATGAAAACTTTTACTAAAAATATAAAATTAACTTTCTTGGTATTGCTTTTGGTAGTTGGAATGACATCTTGCGAGAAATATCTTGACCGTGATGGAACGGAGTTAGTAGCTTTAAATCCAACCAATATTGATGCAAATGCAGGTGTTTGGAAAACCTACACAGGCACAACAGTTGCAGATTATGCAACAGTTATCACAACGCCTGATGCTGTGAGTTCCGATAAATTCAAACAAGAAATTGAGGAAGTAAAAATCGAAGTTGGCAAAATTGATGATGCTCGTCGTGAGGCAATTCGTTATTGGAGTGGCGGAGGCGTTTTACGATGGAATCAGATCATGCGTGAATTAGTGGCAAAGAATAATCTCCCACCCGCTGAAAATGAACAAGGTTTTTATCCCGTTCCAAATGCTGCCGACCCAAACAATTTGAATGGGACTGGCACAGCATTTCCGTTTTCAAATCCACCTTATGCGGCTCGTGCCTATTCGTATGTGTCTGTTGCTCAATACGATGCACTTGTGATGGCAATGGCTTTGAAGGCAAAATATGCCCGTAAATCACCCAATGCGATTGATACAACTATTATTCCAGTAATTCTGTCGGCTCCGAAGTTAAACTCATTTCCTTCAGAAGATGCTGTTATGGCGGCAGTCAGTTATGAATTTTTGAAGCGATTATTTCCACAATCTGCCGATACTTTATTTTTATATAAGAAAAAAGAAGAGCAAAAATGGTTTAAATTATGGGCGGGTGTTTCAACTCGTTCGGATATTGAAGCGGGAGAAAAATTAGGAAAAGCCGTATTTGCAAAAGTATTTTCTCGTTTCAGAACGGATGGAATGGTAAATGCGGTAGGTGTTCAAACCAAATGGGATAGTTTAACAAAACGTTGTGAAGAAAGAGGTGAAATTGCATGGAAATCAATGGAAAATGCTCCTCGTCCTCCTATGTTAGCAATGTATGGGAACGTCATGACTTGGAACATGGATAGAAAGAATTTGACGGATATTAGTACGTCAGTTCCTCCCCTTTCAACCAATTCAGCGGAGTTTAAAGCCCAAGTGGCAGAAGTGAAAAGTTATACTGATAATCCTACTCGTGAGCGTATCGCCATCGTGCATTTTTGGGCAGATGGTGCGGGGACACATACACCTCCAGGACATTGGAATCAGATTGCAGAAAAATATATTGTCGCAGGTAAACAATCGGAAGTTAGAATGGCTCGAAATCTTGCACTTTTGAACACTGCCATGATGGATGCTTCCGTAAGTTGTTGGTACACAAAGAGTTACTATTACGTTCCACGTCCAAGTCAAATGGATAATAGCATAAAAACATTAACAGGATTACCTAATTTTCCAGCTTATACTTCGGGACATTCAACGTTCTCGGCGGCGGCGGCAACGGTTTTGAGCTACCTTTTTCCAGAGGGAGCAAACACTTTTCAA
>JAYUOX010000378.1:0-26699 GCA_043760595.1 Cytophagales bacterium | reverse complement strand
ACAATTTTACATCATCAAAAGCCTCCGCCAAATCTGATATAAATTGACTTTTACGCTCATCATCCACTTGTTTGACAATATTTACGTATTTTAATCCCTTCAAAAGTTCCATAAAAAAAGGAACTCGACTATTTTCTTTTATGTCTAATATGATAGTCATTTTTGGAATGTTTTAAAATTATATTTTGTAACAATGAGTGAATGCACAACCTTTCGGAATCCCTTCTCCTACGCCCTAAACGTCTTTGTTAGATGTAAATTTCCGATAAAAATTCTTCAATTACAATTTTTTCAATATCCTTTTTCAAGCCCAAATTTGCCAAAACCAAAAAGCAAGGTTAATTTTAGACATTCAAAGAAATCAGAACCAACACAATGATAAAAAATAACTGGACAAGAGAAGAAGTCGAAGCAATTTATAATTTGCCTTTCATGGAATTGGTCTATCGTGCTGCCACAGTGCATCGTCAGTATAATGACCCACAGGAGGTTCAAATAAGCACTTTATTGTCTATCAAAACGGGTGGATGCCCAGAGGATTGTTCGTATTGTTCACAGGCGGCTCGCTATCATACGGATGTGAAGGTGCAAAAACTCATGGAAACCCCCGAGGTTTTGGCAGCGGCTCAACGGGCAAAAGAGGCGGGTTCATCACGTTTTTGCATGGGGGCAGCTTGGCGTGAAGTCCGTGATAATAAGGATTTTGATAAGGTTTTGGACATGGTGAAGGGCGTAAACGAAATGGGCTTAGAGGTATGTTGCACCCTCGGAATGTTGTCAGAATCACAGGCTGAAAAGTTGAAAAATGCGGGATTATATGCCTACAATCATAACATTGATACCAGCGAAGAAAATTACGAAGACGTAATTTCAACCCGTACTTTTGCTGACCGTTTGAATACGATTGACAATGTCCGCAAAGCAAAATTATCGGTTTGTTCGGGTGGAATTATTGGTTTAGGCGAAGGAGACTCAGACCGTATGGGAATGTTGAAAACCCTTGCAAATATGCCACAACATCCTGATTCTGTGCCAATTAACAATCTTGTACCCATCAAAGGAACACCTTTGGGTGAACAAGAACCTGCCACGATTTGGGATATGGTCAGAACCATTGCCACGGCAAGAATCTTAATGCCAAAATCAATGGTGAGGCTTTCGGCGGGGCGTTTGGATATGTCTTATGAAGGACAAACGCTGTGTTTTATGGCAGGAGCAAATTCAATATTTTCGGGTGATGTACTTTTGACAACACCCAATCCTGCAGTATCAAACGACAAAGAATTATTCCAAATCCTAAATATTAAACCCCGTGAGGCTTTTAAAGAGAAGAAGCAAGCGGTGGAAGTAAATTTCATTCCGAGTGTGGCGGGGGCGATGGAAGAGGTTTTGAATTAATCAAATCCTTATCACAATAATTCAACAATTCAAATTTCAACAATTAATAAAATGGCATTACAAATCGGCGATAAAGCCCCAGATTTCAAACTCTATAACTCTGATAAACAAGAAGTTAGCCTTTCAGACTACCAAGGTAAAAATGTAGTCGTTTTATTTTTTCCCTTGGCATTCACAGGTGTATGCACGGCTGAATTATGCGAAATGAGAGACAATATCGCTTCTTATTCAAAGCTAAATGCTGAGATTTTGGCGATTTCGGTGGATTCATTATTTACCTTAGAAAAATTTAAGGCAGAGCAAAAATTACCTTTTAATTTGCTTTCAGATTTCAACAAAGAGACATCATCGGCGTATGGTTCACTCTACGAAAACTTCGTTTTGGGTATGAAAGGTGTTTCAAAGCGTTCTGCTTTTGTGGTAGATACAAAGGGAACAATTCAATATGCGGAGGTATTAGAAAGTGCAGGAGATGTGCCTGATTTTGAGGCAGTTCAAGTGGCTTTGGCGAGTTTATAAGGAAATAGGAAAAAAGGAGGAAGGGAGACAGGAAAATTAGATATTCTCCTGTCTCCATTCCTCCTTTTTCTTTGTTCTTCGCTTTTTTTTGCGTAAAATTGTTATACTAAAAATTGATAAATGATATTGAAGGGATGGCTTTGCCCTAAACTCGCAACAGCAACGGCTGCCGTCTAAATTCCACAATCCGCAATCTAAGCAATGACTTCACGAGAAAAAATACAATTAGTTTTTGATGAAATGGGTAAGGTAGTGGTTGGTCACGAAAAACTGACAAATCGCCTTCTGATAGGGCTTTTTACGGGTGGACACGTCCTCTTGGAAGGCGTGCCTGGACTGGCTAAAACTCTGGCAATCAATACTTTATCAAAAATATTGGATTTGCATTTTCATCGTATTCAATTCACGCCTGACTTGCTTCCTGCCGACCTCATTGGAACGATGATTTACAGTCGTAAATTAGATGATTTTGAGGTAAAAAAAGGACCTATTTTCGCCAATATTATTCTTGCCGACGAAATTAATAGAGCCCCTGCCAAAGTGCAATCTGCTTTGTTGGAAGCCATGCAAGAAAAACAAGTAACCATTGGCGATGAGACTTATTTTTTGGATAAACCTTTCTTGGTATTAGCGACCCAAAACCCTGTGGAACAAGAAGGTACGTTTCCTTTGCCCGAAGCTCAGGTGGATAGATTTATGCTAAAAGTTTTTGTGGATTATCTCAACAAAGACCAAGAACTGGAAGTAATGCGGAAGATGTCGAATATGGAGTTTAGTTATCAACCAAAACCTATTCTCGGCAAAGAAGATATTTTCAAAATTCGGAAGGAAATCAATAATATTACGATTTCGGAAACCTTAGAAAAATACATTATTGAATTGATTTTCGCTACTCGTAAACCAGGCGATTATGGCTTGCGAGAAGAGGCTCGTTACGTACAATTCGGGGCATCTCCCCGTGCGAGTATCAACATGAATTTAGCCTCAAAAGTACTTGCATACCTTGATGGGCGTGATTATGTACTGCCCGAAGACATCAAGGAAATAGCCCCAGATGTCCTCAATCATAGAATTATGTTGAATTATGAAGCCGAAGCAGATGGAATTACGACTATTCAAGTCATTGATACCATTCTTCGAAAAGTGGCAATTGGCAGGTAAATTTCTATGTTCGGTTTTCGATGTTTGATGTTCGGTTTTAGATTTTCGGACGACTAATCCGAAAATCGAAGTTACAAATATCCAACATCGAAAAACAAACATCGAACATCCAAAAACGAACATCTAAAATGCTAACATTTTCACCGCCGTTATAGCCGCTTCATCTCCTTTATTACCATGAATTCCTCCCGCACGGTCAAGGGCTTGTTGTTCGGTATTGGGAGTCAGAACCCCAAAAATCACAGGTTTATCGTACTTCAAACTCACATTCGTTAAACCCTGAGCCACGGCGTGATTGATATAATCATTGTGTTTTGTTTCGCCCTGAATCACGCATCCAATACAGATAACGGCATCAATATCAGCCTTCTGAGCCATTTTTTGAGCGGCAAAAGTTAGCTCATAACTCCCTGGCACACGGGCTTCTATGATATTTTCTTCCTTTGCCCCATACGCCAAAAGCGTTTTCATTGCTCCTTGTGCCAAAGCCTCTGTTACTTCCTCGTTCCATTCTGCTACTACCAACGCAAAACGTTTTTGACTAATATCTGGTAGATTATCAGTCGAAAATATACTTAAATTTTTATGTACGGATGACATGATTTTGTGTCTGTTTTGATTTAGACCACAAAATTACAAATGAATCTTGGAACCCCCCTTATTTTTCAAAACAGAAAGTTTGTATAATTAGTTAATTCAATTTAAAAGATGTTTTGTTTTGTTGTAAATTATTGATTTTCAGACAATTAAAGTCCAAACATCGAACATCGAACATCGAACAGTTACTTAGATGTCATTATTCACACAAATACCTGTTAAATTTATACATTATTTGAAACCCAAAATCGCTAAATTTTATAAAATGTTACATAAAGTTTTCGTACTCATATTTCTCCTTTTTTCAACCTTTCTATGGTCGTGCGGTAACGATACTGTATTTACGCAGCTACCCGCCGAGGAAACTAATATCACTTTTTCAAACAGAATTACGGAACACGATACCATGAACGTTCTCACGTTTGAGTACGTATATAACGGAGGAGGTGTGGCTCTCGGCGATTTCAATAATGACAAATTGGTTGATGTCTATTTTACTGGTAATCAGGTAGATAACAAACTATATTTGAACAAAGGAGAGTTTCAATTTATGGATGTTTCTAAAAAATCCAACGTTGAAGCCAAAGGAAAATGGTGTTCGGGCGTGGCATTGGTGGACATCAATAACGATAAATTATTGGATATTTACGTCAGTGCAACCGTCAAAAAAGTGGCTTCTGAGCGTGCTAACCTATTATATGTCAATCAAGGAGTGGGAAAAGACGGTGTGCCAATATTTAAGGAAATGGCTCAAGAATATGGCGTTGCAGATACTACTCACACCACCAACTCTGTATTTTTTGATTATGACAATGACGGAGATTTAGACCTTTATGTACTCGTGAATGAAATGGATGATAACCGTTTTCCAAATAAATATCACGATAAAATTGTAGATGGTTCTTCAAAACGGACGGACAGATTATATCGAAACGATTTCTCCCAAAAACTCAATCACGCATTTTTTACAGACATTAGTAAAGAAGCAGGAATTTTGATTGAGGGCTACGGTTTGGGCGTAAATATTACGGATATCAACCGTGATGGTTGGAAAGATATTTATGTTACCAACGATTATTTGACCAACGATTTACTTTATATCAATAATGGAAAAGGGAGCGGTTCGTTGCCACGATTTACTGACCAAGCCGCTGATTATTTTAAGCATACCTCCTACTCAGCAATGGGCAATGAAGTCGAGGATTTGAACAATGATGGTTTGGTAGATATTTTGGCGGTGGACATGATGCCTGCGGATAATTACCGTAAAAAGATGATGATTTCTGCCAATTATTATTTGGGCTATCAAAACAACGAACAATATCATTATGGTTATCAATACGCCCGAAACACTCTTCAAATCAATCAGGGCATCAATCCAGCGACAGGCAAACCCGTTTTTAGTGAGACAGGACTCTTGGCAGGTGTTGCCGAAACTGATTGGAGTTGGACTCCGATGATAACGGATTTTGACAATGACGGTTTCAGGGACATTATCATCACCAACGGATTTCCGAGAGATATTACCGACCAAGATTTTATTAGTTATCGTAATCAGAATAGTAGTTTTTTGTCCGCCCTATCATTATTGGAAAATATACCTTCTGTCAAAATTACTAACTATGCTTTTAGAAATAAGGGCGGGTCAAACGGTTCGCCCCCACAATTCGAGAATGTTACCAAAGATTGGGGCATGGACACACCCAGTTTCTCGAATGGGGCTGCTTATGCTGATTTAGACAATGACGGCGATTTGGATTATGTCGTTAATAATATCAATGATTCCGCCTCGGTTTATCGTAATAATTCCATCCAACTGAAACCCGAAGAAAGTAATTATTTACGAATAAAACTGAATGGTTTACAGAATAATATCAACGGAATTGGAGCATTTATTGAGATTAAGTACAACAAAGATGAACAGCAGATTTATGAAAATACACCTTATCGTGGGTATCTTTCAACGATAGAAAATGTCGCCCATTTTGGACTCGGAAAAACTAAAAAAATTGATGAAGTAAAAGTGATTTGGCAAAGTGGGAAATATCAGATTTTGAAAAATATAAATGCAAATCAAGTCTTGGTGATTGATGAAAGATTAGCCATTAGCAGTCGGCAATCGGCAGTTGGCAGCCAGCAATCAGTCGTTTTTAAAGATATAAGTGATTCATTATCAATTAATTATGTTCATCAAGAAACAGATGCGATTGATTATAATGTTCAAAAATTGATACCTCACAAATTCTCACAGTCTGGACCTTCGCTTGCCGTTGGGGATGTCAATGGCGATGGTTTGGAAGATGTTTTTGTGGGTGGCTCGGCGTATCACAAAGGAACTTTTTTATTACAAAATAAATCAGGAAAATTCACTAAATCTGACCTAATTTTGAATGAAAAAGATACCACAAAATTAGCCGAAGACATGGGTGTACTACTTTTTGATGCCGACCTCGACAATGACCTTGATTTGTACATCGTAGGAGGAAGTAATGAACTGCCCAAGGATTCGCCCGAATATCAGGATAGGTTTTATGAAAATGACGGAAAAGGGCATTTTAAACAAAATAAAAGTGCTTTGCCTCAATTCTTGAAAAGTGGTTCGTGCGTAAAAGCGACAGATTTTGACCACGACGGCGACCTCGACCTCTTTGTGGGTGGGCGTGTGGAAGTCAATGCCTATCCCAAACCCGTGAGTAGTTATATTTTGAGGAATGATAGCCCCGAAGCGTCGGTTGCCCTAACCCCCGAAGGGGGAACAAAAAAAGATCTGTCCAAAACTCTCCCTTCGGGGGCTGGGGGGCTATTCACCGACGTTACCGCACAATTTGCCCCAAATCTCCAAAATATAGGTTTAGTTTGTGATGCCCTCTGGACGGATTATGACAATGACGGTTGGCAAGATTTGATGCTTGCGGGCGAGTGGATGCCCATTACGATATTGAAAAACAACAACGGAAAATCATTAAAACTCATTGATAATCAAGAACTTAATCAACAAAAAGGCATCTGGAATAGTCTATCGTCAGGGGATTTTGATAATGATGGAGATATGGATTATATAGCAGGTAATACAGGAGAAAATAACATCCACAGAGCCTCAGACGAGTACCCGATGGGTGTTTATGCCAAAGACTTTAATACAGACGGAATCTATGATATTATTCCAACGATTTTTTACCAAGATACCAAAGGAAAACGGAAAGAAGTTACTTTCAATGGTCGGGATGATTTAGCCAAACAAATGAATACCATCAAGAGAAAATTTGATACCCACAACAAACTCGCCAATGCCACAATCACCGATGTATTATCGCCCGAAGAATTGAAAGATGCTCTAATTTTGAAAGTTAATTACCTAAAAACCAGCTATATAGAAAATTTAGGGGGCGGTAAATTTAAAATCTCAGCCTTACCTACACAAGCCCAAACCGCCCCAATCAACGGAATATTAATAGAGGATTTTGACGTGGACGGAAACCTTGATGTGTTGATGGTAGGCAATGATTTTGGCAATGAAGTTTCGGTAGGACGTTTGGATGCTTTCAATGGTTTATTATTGAAAGGCGATGGCAGCGGAAAGTTCAAACCGATGACCATTCCTGAGAGTGCCTTTTGTGTAAAAGGTGATGCCAAAGGTTTAGTCAGAATAACGAATTCACAGGGCAATCCCCTGATAATGGCAAGCCAAAATAAGGCAACACTACAAACATTTTCAGGCTCAAAAAACCTAAAAACTAAGGCTTTACAAACCCGTGATGCCGTAGTTTTTGAGCATCTGAAAAACGGAAAAACCCGTAAAGTAGAAGTCGGTTATGGCACTTCATTTTTATCACAATCATCAAGGAGTATCTTGCTTTCACCGATGATAAAATCGGTGGAAGTTGCCAATTATCAAGGAAAAAGGAGGGTTCTGTAAAAATGGAAAAGGAGGTTTAAACAGTTGTAAATGAACCGTTTAAACCTCCTTTTTACGACCACTGCAAATTCCTACACATCCGCCAAAGCCTTGGGCGTAAATGCTTTCATTACTTCTTGTTTAACGATGCCTCTTTCGTCCATCCTATTTTTCAAACACATCAATAAATCTGTGATGGTTTCTTCATCTTGATTGACGCTGAGAGTCATTCTGATACCTGTATTTTTGAGTGGCACACTTGGTAATGATGATACATTTACAAAGAATCCATCTTTCTGTAAATCATGTGCTATCTCAAAACATCTTTTGGAATCTGCCCCCGTTCCAATGTAAAAAATTGGAGTCATATCCTCGCTGGCGAGAGGCAAATCTAATTCATGGGCTTTATGATTGAAATGATTGATTAGATATTTCAAATTATCCTGACGGTCATATATTTCATCGCTCAAATGTATATCCGCCGATGCAATACCCGCAGATAGCATGGCGGGTGCAACGGGTCCAGAGAATATGAGGGTTGAACCTGTATATTTTATCATGACTTTCTGAATTTCATCCGAAAATACCATCACTGCACCGTTTGCCGCAAAAGCCTTATTCAGAGATGTAATCAAACACATTTTTTCGTGATAATTAGGTACTTGATTTAGGGCAAATCCTCTCCCATTTTTCCCTGCCCAACTCATCCCGTGGGCATCATCCACATACAAATAAAACTGTTCGTATTTATCCAAGAGATAATACAGATCTTCCATCGGGGCAGTATCTCCAAACATAGAATACACCCCATCAGCCATGTACCACACCTTCCGATTTGTTTTAGATAATTCAATAATTCGTTGTTCCAACAAATCCATTCTGTTATGTCGTACAAATTCGAGATGACTCCCTTGTGCTTTTGAAATCATAGCAGCATTTTGTACACTTTTATGCACTTGATGGTCAAGAATGATAGCATCTTTGGGTTCAACAATATTGGGAATCCAAGAAATATGCCCTAAACTGGTAGTGGGAGCAACAATGGTAGGTTTTTCAAAGATTTGACTTAATTTTTTTTCTAAAATACTGTAATACTCCGACTCAACGTAAGTCCTCGAACTTGAAAACTGAACACCATATCGTTCAATGGCATCTTTGGCGGCATCTTTGATACGACGGTCAGTATCTAAACCGAGATAACTACAATTGGCGAAGTGTTGTAATTCTTTGTTATGCAGCGTAATAGTTTTTCCGTTTAACTGATAATCGGTGAAATGCCCTTGTATAACCCCAAGAGACCTTGCATGGGCAAACGTCTCAGTAGTGAGCTTTAAGGCGGGGGATAATTGATTCATTTTGTTTTCTACTTAGATGGAATAGCAAGATTGCTACTTCAAAAATGAAGAATAATTTTTATGAAATCAAATAATTACGTGATGAATGAGTAAAAGGTATTATTTTCATCAGCTACTTACTTAGCAAAATCCCCAAAACGTTCAACAATAATGACTGAATTATCTTTCTTTTAACAAAAAAGCACCCCTGAGAATGAACACAAGGATGCTTTTAAACACTACGTTTTATCTCATTAATTAAACTTTATCGGAACGATATGTGTCCAGCCCGTTGATAAACTTGTCTGTAATGTTGTTAATGTTGCTTTTGAATTACCACTAATGGCACAGCTTTCTAATTTACTACCACTGTAAAAGAGCATCCAATCGTCAGATGAACTATATACGTTTGTTCCTAAAAGTCCTGTCTTATAAAACGAAATAGCATTAGTTGCGGCTCCATTATTAATCTCGGTCAGCCCTATAGTTCCCTCAGAGGCATTATTTGCGGCAATATACCAAATCATTTTATTTGACCCGAATGGATAAAATTTAAAGCTGGGAGTCAATATTTTTCCAGAGGAGGTTTGTGTAAACTTAGTACCATCAAAATTACCTACCGCAATCGTACCTGATGCATCTTTCATATAAAAGTGTAGCTGATTACCCGCTGCTGTAATCGAAGCCCAGCCTATGCTATAAGCACTATTTGCAATTTGAGTAAAGACATTATTGTCGAACTTGCCCCATGCTCCTGCTCCAGTTTTATCGTTGTAAAATAACAAATATTTGTCTTCAATTGGAACAATGTGCGACCAACCGTTAGCAAAATCGGTATATTCTTTTACCACCTTCACACCATCAAACATCATAGATTTTCCACTGGTAACATTGTAACAGAATAATTGTCCTTTGTAAGGAACTACTTGAGTCCAACCTGCCCCCAAAAGGGCATTATAGGCTTTTATGTCTTTGTACCCAACAGCGTTGACTTCCCCAAAAGTAGCGACTCCGTTACTGGAATTATAGAACATAAATCCCTGTTTTGAGGCACTCGTTTGAGGTGCTTTTTCGACTACGACGGCGGGTGTTGGGTCGGTGGTTGAGTCTTTTTTACAAGAAAATAATCCTGTGAATAATATTCCCGTTAAGGATAAAATAAGAAGCGATTTAGTTTTCATTTTGTTATTAATTAATTAATTGATTATTAATGAGTTACATTTTTAATTTGCAAATTACTTTCCCACAAAAACAAATATTGGTTGAGCAGAAGTAGGTTTGGCAGTATCCAAATCTATATTGCCCACTATTGCCATTAATGCTGTTAGAAAAGATGAAAGTTCTTCTTCCTTCGTGAGGGTTGTTTTGGCAGGATTAACCGCAATTAATGCCAACTCCAAAGAGGTTTCAGAGATTGAGTTAATATAAAAATTACTTATTTCTCCTGTACTCTCCGTAAGTGTTATTTTTACATTATCGGATGCCAATACATAAGTACCTTTAGTGGTTGTGGAGCCGTCAGATGATGAAGCATTCCCTTTTCCGTCAAAAGTGAGAACACTAAAATCGCTGAGTGAATTATTCTTGGGAATGTCATACGTTTTGGCATTCGTTTTGAGTTTTAAACTCGAAAGATTCCAAGTTTTTACTAATAAAGTTGCGGCTTTGGGATTGGCGTTGATGTCGTCTTTTTTGGAACATCCAAAACACAGCATCAATGAAACCGTGAGCAATAGTAATGATAATTTTTTCATGGGTTTGTTGAGTTTAATTGTAAGACAGAAAGGGTCTGTTTTAATTCTGTACAAAATTATCACTCGCTTGATGATTGATAAATAACCTTTTACGGTCATTAAAAAGTAGGATTATTTTGAAAATGAGCATTTTACAGAATCCATGACCGTTCACTCATTATCGAATAACCCTTTATACACATGATATTATTGGCAGTTTTACAAAATGAGGAAGAACTATATTTTTTTATTCCCCAATGATAAATTCTTTCTTTTTGATTGACCCTCATTTACTTTATGCCTATATTTGAACAAGGTTTTGCGTATTTGTGCAAACAACAAGAAAATATTTGCAGATACTTGCAATATTTTCATAACCTCTCTAATCATCAATAAGCATTTTTATAAAATATCATGAGTAAAAATATCAGTGCCGAGAACCTTCGATTAAACACACGGGAAGACAATAAAGGTTGGAAAAAATGGGGACCCTACCTCTCAGAACGCCAATGGGGAACGGTTCGGGAGGATTATTCACCTAATCAGGATGCTTGGAATGCCATCTCTCACGATATGTCCCGTTCGGTTGCCTATCGTTGGGGCGAAGAAGGCATCGCTGGAATTTCGGATAATAAATCACATATTTGTTTTGCCCTTGCCCTCTGGAATCACAACGACCATATTCTGAAAGAACGGTTTTACGGACTCACGGGTAACGAATCCAACCACGGCGAGGACGTAAAGGAGTTGTATTATTACCTCGACTCCACCCCTACGCACTCGTACATGAAGATGCTCTACAAATATCCGATTAAGGCATATCCTTACGATAAATTGGTGGATGAGTCTCGCAAACGTTCACGCTTAGAGCCTGAGTATGAGATACTTGACACGGGGATTTTTGATAAAGACGAATATTTTGACGTTTTTATCGAATACGCCAAAGCCGACGAACAGGACATTCTCATCAAAATAACGGCTCATAATCGTAGTAAAAAAGATGCTCCTCTCACGATTCTGCCAACTGTTTGGTTCAGAAATACGTGGAGTTGGGGTTATGAAAACTTCAAGTACAAACCCATGATGCGGGGAATCTCAAATAAAGCCATTGAGATTGACAACAAAAACGTGGGGCTTTTCAAACTCTATTGCGAAGATGCTGACGAACTCCTTTTTACGGAAAACGAAAGCAACTATGAACGCCTTTACGGTGCCGCTAATTTCTCGCCCTACACCAAAGACGGCATCAATGATTATATCGTGGACGGAGACACCAAAGCGGTTAATCCCAACGACATAGGCACAAAAGCATCGGCTCAATACAAAAAAATTGTGAAAGCGGGCGAGTCCGTTACAGTTCGTTTACGCTTAGTTGATCACACAATTACTGAACCTTTTGGTGGTTTTGAAGATACTTTCGACAAACGAATCCGTGAAGGAAATCAGTTTTATGACGAAGTCCAAAAGGACGTAACCGACCCCGAATTATTGAAAATTCAGCGTCAGGCTTACGCAGGAATGTTGTGGACAAAACAATGGTATTATTATAACGTAAACGAGTGGATAAAAGGCGATCCTGCCATGCCTGAGCCTTCGGACTATCGCAAACACGGACGAAATGCGGGTTGGCGACATATGTACGCTGCCAATATTTTATCAATGCCCGACAAATGGGAATATCCTTGGTTTGCGGCTTGGGATTTGGCATTTCATACCATTCCGTTGGCAAGGGTTGATCCTAATTTTGCCAAACGACAGTTAGCAGTGATTTTGCGGGAGTATTATATGCACCCCAACGGGCAGATTCCAGCCTACGAATGGTCGTTTTCGGACGTGAATCCGCCCGTACACGCATGGGCAACTTGGAAGGTTTACGAAATAGATAAAGAAATAAACGGAAAAGGAGACATCAAATTTTTAGAAAGAATTTTTCATAAATTATTGCTCAATTTCACGTGGTGGGTCAATCTCAAAGACGAAGGAGGCAATAATGTATTCGGTGGAGGCTTTTTGGGGATGGATAATATCGGAGTTTTTGACCGTTCGTCTGCCTTGCCAACGGGCGGGCATTTGGAACAAGCCGATGGCACGGGTTGGATGGCAATGTATAGTCTGAATATGCTCAGAATTGCCTGTGAAATTGCTCTGGAACGCCCCGTTTATCAGGATATGGCTTCCAAATTCTTTGAGCATTTCTTACATATTGCAGGAGCAATGCAGACTTTGGGTGGCGATGATGTTAGCCTTTGGGACGAAGAAGACCAGTTTTATTACGATATGCTTCATTTGCCAAATAATGATAGTATGTTGTTGAAAATCAGGTCGATGGTGGGATTGATTCCGCTTTTTGCCGTGGAAATTCTTACCCCTGAATTATTGGAAAAACTGCCCGATTTCAAACGTAGAGTAGAATGGGTGCTGAACAATCGTCCCGATTTAGCGGGCTTAATTTCTCGTTGGTACGAATCTGGCAAAGGCGAAAACCGTTTGCTTGCCATTTTGCGTGGACACCGAATGAAAATGATTTTGAAGCGGATGTTTGATGAAAGTGAATTTTTGTCAGATTTTGGAATCAGGTCATTATCAAAATATCACCTCGAAAATCCTTATCAGTTCCGTGTCAATGGCGATATTCTGAGAGTGGATTACACCCCCGCCGAGTCCACAGGCAGTATGTTTGGCGGAAATTCTAACTGGCGAGGACCGATTTGGTTTCCAATGAATTTCCTTTTGGTGGATTCTCTTTTGAAATTTCAGGATTACTACGGTAACGATTACGAAGTAGAATATCCGACTGATTCGGGAAACATGGTGAGTATCAAAGAAGCGGCGTTGAGTCTTTCTGAAAGATTGATAAAAATCTTTACGCAAGACGAAAAAGGACGAAGACCAATGTATGAAAAGTACGAAAAACTACAATCTGACCCTCATTTTAAGGATTTGATTTTGTTCAATGAATACTTCGATGGCGACACGGGCAAAGGACTCGGGGCGGCTCATCAAACGGGTTGGACGGGGCTGATTGCGGAGTTGATTTTGAATGTTTCTAAGGAGAGGAAAGGGTAAAACAATTCTCCAAAATAGATAAAAAGGGTAGCATGAACAATCTGATTCATACTACCTTTTTATTTATACAAGGCAAAATCTTCATGCTTAAATTTACGGACATCTAAGAAAACTTGGTCGAGATGGTCAAAATCGCCATCAGTTGTATAAAGTTCTAAGCCGAGTAGGGAAGCTGTCGAAGCGATCCACAGGTCGTTTTTGCCCATATTTCTGGGTGTATCAAAAAGATATTCCTCGAAGTTAGGATTTGTTCTTTGAGAGAAATTGTCGATTTCAACGTAAGTATGAACCAACATTTGACTCACTTCAACAATTCTTACTTCTTGCAAAAATAACTCTAATGAATCAATCTTACCTTGTTTCCATTTGTTACGAACTGAAATCGACTTCAATTCAGCTTCATTGACTACTGAAATATAGAAAGTGTCATCATCTGGATTTAAAAAAGAAATAAGACTCTCACGCTTTTTAGCACGAACAATTTGCAAGGCTACGTTTGTATCTAACGAAATATTCATAAATCATTTATCATTTTTTAAAATTCCCAGAACATCACTCCATTCTGCATCAGTAAACTCAATAGCAGGAATTTTAATTAATGCCTCCATTTGTTTTTTGCCTGTCAAACCTGTTTTATGAGCAAATGCACTCGTTCCACCAGCCGCTAAAATCTCTTCCACCGAATAAGATTTATGCGTTCTGAATTGATATATCGGTTTTGTTTTTAGGGTATCTTTCATAAAAATCGTGAATGTTTTATCAAAAATAATAAAAATGAATTTGAAATATGTTTTAATGATAAAATAATTCCTGACATTCACAAAAAGTAACCTCACAGCTAAAAACCTCACTTCTGCAAACTAACCATTTTCTCTCGTCTAAACACCATCGTTTTTCCAAAAAGTGGAATACCAATATACCCTCGCACATGAAGCGTTTGAGCATCCAATAATTTTACTTTTGAGCGATAGGTACTGCCGCTATTTGGGTCGTAGATATCCCCGTTTTCCCATTCATTTTTTCCGTCAAATACTAAATTTTGCAGTAAAATCATGCCCTGCCACGCACGATTACGGAGGTTTGGATTTGGGTTGGCTTTGTCCTTGTAATATTCCATCGGGGGCGTGTTGGGAAGACAATCAAACCAAACCATTTTGCCAAAATATTGATTCTTTTGTTTATAGACTTCCACCTTCAAATCTTTGGCTTCCGAAAGCCACGTGCCTACGATGGCATCACTTTTTGTTTGAGCAAAAGTAGTATTGCAGGTAAATATCAAGAGGAAAAAATATCTCATAATCGGTTGTTTTTCAACAAATTAAGAGGATTTATGAATATCAAAAAGTCGGTTTAATGACACTCATTGATTTTAAAGCGAGTGTCACCCAGCCAATAGCTGACAGGCTTACTTATTTTGTGGGAATGGTACATAACAACAAAAGCTACCTATATATTTTATAAGTAGCCTTTGTTATATTTTCTATTTTTTCTAACTCAACTCCAACTTCTCACAAGCCTTCATTGCCGCCGTTTGTTCAGCTTTCTTTTTGGAATAACCTTGCCCTACTGAGAACAATTCGTCTGCAACATAAATCGTTGCGGTAAACTCCTTATTGTGTTTAGCTCCTTCTTCTACAATATCAAATCTGATACTCTTTCCTTCTTTTTGAGCCCACTCTATAACGAGTGACTTGAAATTGGGATTATTGGACACAACTGTATCAATGTCAAAGTGTTGCGTTAATATTTTCTTGATGATAAATGACCGAGTAAACCGAAACCCTTTGTCTAAATAAATAGCTCCCATCAACGCCTCGAAGGCATCTCCGTACATAGAAGTACGAGTAAGAACGGTTTTACGGTTTCCGTCATATTCCACCAGCTTGTCTATTCCCATCTTGCGAGCCACTACATTTAGCGATTCACGACTCACCATTCTGGAACGGATTTCAGTCAGAAAACCTTCGTCTTTGAATGGAAATTTTTTGAATAAATACTCAGCCGTAATCATTCCCAAAACTGCATCTCCCAAAAATTCAAGGCGTTCATTGGACTCCCTGTAACTTTTAGAGACCGTTTCTTTCGATACAGAGGCGTGCATAAAAGCCAAACGGTACAAAGTCAGGTTGGAGGGATTCTCGCCGATGATGTGTTCGATGGCATTTTTCAGCTTTTTGTCCTTGGGATCGCTGGAAAAAAATTCGAGTATTGGTGAAAGCATAGTTGTCAATTAACAATTAGCAATTAGCAATTAGCAATTATTGGTTTTCATAAACACTCGCTTTTTTCAATGAGAAGTATTTACTGATAATTGTTAATTGATAACTGTTAATTGATTTAGATTTTTCTAAAAATTACCGTAGCGTTATGCCCTCCGAAACCAAAACCATTACTCAAGGCAATGTTGATTTCACGGGGTTGGGCTACGTTTAAAGTCAAATTCAAATTATTATCAATCTCTGGGTCGTTGGTGAAGTGATTGATGGTTGGAGGTACTAAACTGTGTTGCATCGCCAAAATTGATGCCACCGCCTCAACCGCTCCTGCACCACCCAAAAGATGTCCCGTCATTGATTTGGTTGAACTGATATTCATTTTGTAGGCGTGTTCTCCAAAACAATCAATGATAGCCTTTAATTCTTGTGGGTCGCCGAGTCCCGTAGATGTACCGTGTGTATTGATGTAATCTACTTCTTCGGGCTTGATTTCAGCGTCGTCTAAGGCATCTAACATCGATAGTAAAGCTCCGTAACCCTCTGGATGTGGGGCAGTTATGTGGTGAGCATCCGAAGAAAATCCTCCTCCAATTAGCTCACAATATATTTTTGCTCCACGAGCTACAGCATGGTCGTATTCTTCCAAAATCAACGCTCCTGCACCTTCGCCTACCACGAAACCGTCACGGTCTTTGTCGTAGGGACGTGAGGCAGTTTTGGGGTCGTCATTGCGTGAAGACATGGCGTGCATAGACGTAAATCCACCTACGCTGGCAATGGTAACTGCCGCTTCTGAACCGCCCGTTACACAAATATTAATTCTGCCCAAACGAATATAATTAAAGGCATCAATGATGGCGTTATTGGCAGACGAACAAGCCGAAACTGTTGCATAATTTGGTCCACGGAAACCATGACGAATCGAGATATTTCCCGAAGCCGAATCAGCAATCATTTTGGGGATAAAAAAAGGATTGAACTTTGGCGTTCCGTCGCTTTTTCCAAAATACAAAACTTCGTCTTCAAAAGTTTTCAAACCACCAATTCCTGAACCCCAAATTACGCCAACTTTATTTTTATTAATCGTTTCCAAATCAAGTCCCGAATCGACGATGGCTTCATCAGATGCCACGATGGCGTACTGGGTGAAGGGATCCATTTTGCGGGCTTCTTTGACGTGGAGAAATTTTGTAATGTCAAAGTTTTTTAATTCACAGGCAAAACGTGTACGGAATTTTTCGGCATCAAATTTTGTGATATAATCACAACCACTTACGCCATTTTTTAACCCTTCCCAATACTCTGGGACGGTATTTCCGATGGGAGTCAATGCCCCCAAGCCTGTTACAACTACTCTTTTAAAACGCTTCATGTTTTAGCAAATCTCGTTTGGGTGAAAGACAATGATTGTTCAAATTAGGGATAATTAATTTGAATAATCAATAAAAATGTGCTAATCTGTCATAAAACTATTGGTCATAAATAATCAATAGATTTATTTTCAAATTAGCACACAAAGAAGTTTTGATTACTTGGCGTTTTCTTCAAGATATGTAATTGCCTGCCCAACTGTTTGGATATTTTCAGCTTGATCATCTGGAATAGAAACGTTAAATTCCTTTTCAAATTCCATGATTAACTCAACTGTGTCCAATGAGTCTGCACCCAAGTCATTAGTGAATGAAGCCTCTGGAGTAACTTCTGCTGCATCAACGCCCAATTTCTCGACGATAATACTCTTTACTTTTTCTGCAATGTCTGCCATTTTTAGAACGATTTTTGGTTAGAAAAACGGTGCAAAGATGATGATAATATTTAGATTATCAAACATTTTTTTGCTTCCGTATTACTATAAAAAGATTTGTTTTACTTTTTCTAAGAATTTTACTAATTTGTTTTCAATAAAATGCAAATAGTGAAATGTGTTAGACAAAATTTAAGACTTACTTTTTACGAACAAGTCTCAGATTTGCCTTACAAAATTATAACATTATACGTTAAAAACATAATGAAGCAGCACCTAATAGTCCAGCATCATTTCCAAGGGTTGCTCGAGTGATATTTAAGCCCTCTGCATGATATTTTGTGAGCCAAGATTCCATCTTATTTTTCATTGATGGCAAAATATAATCAAATGAAGCGGATAGTCCGCCACCTACTAAAATCAAATTTATATCCAAAATTGCCACTAAATGACACAGGCTTTCTCCCAATAATTCTCCTACTTTCTCGAAAATTTGTATGGCTAATGGGTCACCTTCTGAGGCAGCGGCAACCAATCCTGTGGTGCTAATGGTCTCATCATCAGGTAATTGTGTAATTCCTTGAAATACTTTACGCATAGAATTTGCCATTGCCAATAAATCGTTTTTACCAATATTTCTTTCTAAAACTCTTCCACTTTCAGAAGGCGTATGTCCAGGTTCCATAGCGTTTCCACGTCCGCCCGTAAATACTTTTTTACCAATAATAGCGGCTCCACCAACGCCCGTCCCGAGGGTAATAAAAATATAACTTTCATTGATTTTTTCTTCTCCAAAATAAAATTCGCCCAAAGCGGCGGCATTTGCATCGTTTTCTAAATAAAAATCAACGCCTTCAAAACGTTTTTTTAGAATATCAACGATGGGTACATGGTTCAATTCTGGAATTGCCGTAATTTCGATGGGAGTGATTCGAGCCAAGTTTATCATGCCTGGCAAACCAATGCCGACTCTCTTAATTTCCTTATTATCAAGTAATTGAATCGCAATTGCTTCGCCCAGACGCTCCACAAAATGCCCTGATTTTCGCCAACTCACACTGTCGTGGCTATAAAAATTTGAGATTTGTCCAGTCTCAGAATTTACGATGCCCATTTTGACGTTTGTTCCGCCAATATCAATACCTAAATACTCGGTTGCCATTTTATTTTGTTGTTCAATGTTTGTTGTTCGATGTTCAGAAGCATTCAAACAAAATTGTTTATTTTTCAGAGTTCAAAAGTAGCATATATTTTTGGTTCAACTACGATTTATGTAGAATTACGGAAGCCTTCGGTTTCACCGAAGGCTTCCGTGGAATACGAAAATAGAATCCCAACTATGCGTCCCAGTATAAATCATGGTAAAACCATACTTTTCAAATCGACACGTTATTTCACACTTTCATGTTTCCCTCCTAATCCTGCATTTTTTAGTTGCTCGACAATTTCAAATACGGCTGGGCAAACTTGGGTATTCTCCAAAGTTAGGGGTAAAATACTGGCAATGCCCTTGCGGTCTGTGTGGGGGTATTCACGACACGCCTTTGGGCGGTAGTCATAGATTGAGCAATAATTATCATCTCCCAAAAATGTACATGGCGAAGAGTTTAGGACATAATCTTGGTCAGAGTCCAGATGCAAATACTGCCTTACAAGCTCCGCAGGGCGTATTCTGAGGTGTTTCGCAATACGATCAATGTCAATGTCTGTAAAAATAGGACTGGTAGTTTTGCAACAATTTGCACATTTCAAGCAATCAACTTTTTCAAAAATTTCCTCATGTTTTGGGTGAAACTCCTGGTCTAAATTCTTGGTTTTCTTATTTTTAAGTCGGTCAAAGAATTTTTTATTTTCGTTATATTTCAGCCGATTTTGAATGTTAAATTCAGCGATATTTTCTTCTGTGTATATCATGGAGCGATGTTTTTTGACAAACTAATCTTTGCAAAAAACGGTGTTTGTAGTGGTGAATCAATCATTAGACTCTTTTTACCTAAATTCTTATCTTTCCTTCACTTGAAACTTCAACGTATCGGCATTAATACCCGTAAAAATTCCTAAACCATTCGTAATCGTAGTTGGAGGGGTGCTAATATTCTGGGAGGTGCTACCCGTGCTGTTATACAGGGCTGCATAATCTGGATTTGCTTTCAACAATACCACATTATATTTTCCAAAATATTGAAATTGTTGTGAACGAACACGAGTCGTAGTACCTTGGACGGGCTGACTTCTGAATCGACGACTAAACTCATTAAATGCCGCCGTTGAGGTAGCTGGCAATGTTATCACTAAATCAGGCTTGGGTTCAATATTATCTGCCACCACAAAATGATATTCATTGCTCGGATTAGTCCAAGTTAGATTAACATCTATGGGTTCATCCAAATCACGCCCAAAACCATTGGTAATCACTTGCCGTGTACGGACGATTGAGGTTATATCTGTTTTCAGTCCAGTTGGTTTTGTAGGAATAGTAGTACTGGCAGAAATATTTTTGCCGTTATAATCAAATGATAATGAGTAAGTTACGCCTACTTTTAGTTTCACATTCGACTCTGAACGATACAGAGAATCTTTGCCTTGATAAGGTTTCAATGGATAGCTTTGTCCATCGCTACCCGTTACTTTAATAGAAAGTCCAGCAATTAATGTTTCTTTATTGGTCAAATCTTCATTGAAGGCAATCTCCTTTTTTACTTTAATCGTGATGGGTTGATTAGGCACTAAATACGCCTCTACAATGGGTTTTGCTCCGCCTGGAATAGTGTTTAATTCCTTCTCGCAAGCAGTCAATAAACCCGTTCCTAACGCCATGATAGCAGTTAGATTGAGCAATGTTTTGTATGTTGAATATGATTTCATTTATTTCAATTTGATGATTTGAAAATTTGTTAATTTGAAAATAAAATACCAAATTCCCAGTTTATGGCAACTCTAACCCCTAATTCCTAAAACTATTGTTCAGAAAACTTTATTTTGTCTGAATCAGGATTTACAAGATTCAAGGAATAACAGGATAAAAATCATGAAAATCATTAAATCCTGATTCAGACAAATTATTGTTTTTCAAACACTATTTAAACTTATAACCAAACGTAATATTTGGGGTAAATCCAAGATAATTTACGTCAGTGATAGATAAAGATTTTTCGTTGGTTTTTGAGTCTGTAAGGGTTTGGTATTTCTTAAACCACACATTGCTCTGACCATAAAGGTTATAAATTGACAATCCGATACTACCGTGTCCGAAGTTATAGGTTGCCGATACATCCATGCGGTGCGAATCTGGCAAACGGTTTCCGTTGGTGGTTGATGGGTCGGTGAATGTACGGTCTGAACCATCCAATAATTTTACCGTATAAGCTCCGACGATAGATGTGTATGGTTTGCCCGTGGCAAAGATCCAAGTAGCACCCAAATCCCAACGTCCTAATTTATAGATATTTACTGATTTGAACTCGTGTCTTACATCAAAATTTGAAGGAAAAGTAGTCTCTCCGGAAGGAAGCACAATGTTTTTATCCGCCTGAGCAATCGTGTAACCTACCCAACCTGTGTAATTACCAAATTTCTTCTGAACTAAGAAATCTATTCCTCTAACGTTTCCTGTTCCGTTAAAAAATGTCTCTTGTGCCAAGATACCACGACCAATTTGTGGTACAAATCTCAAAGAATATCTTGAATCGTTTTGGATGTTTTTGTAGTATCCTTCTACGTCAAAAAGGTAATCATTGATTTCGTAGCTTGCTCCCAAAATGATATGATTTGAAGACGTTACAGGCACATACGAATCGTTTGCCAAAACCCAGAAATTACGGCTTCCGTTTGAAATATCCTCCCGCTCTACTTGTTTGGCAAATTGGTTATAAATCCCCCAAGCACCTTTGATTTTCAGGCGGTCATTTATGGTATAAGTTGCTGATAATCTGGGTTCTATGTAGGTCTTTGAAGTTGGACTAAAATACGATATTCTCAAACCACCTTTTATGGTCAAGTCTCCAAAATGTGCCTCATCTTGCAAATAAGCAGCCATTAGCCCTCCGTTATCACGTTTTCCGATGATTTCGAGTGTATCGTTTTGGCTGTAGGTATAATCAATATTGAACTTGTTGTACTGCAATCCGAAGAGTACGCTATTCTTGGATGAAGTCTTATATTCCACGTCAAATTTGGCTGATACATCCGTCAAATTGTTAGATTCTAACGAACCGAATTTAATCGTGCGAATTTCTTTTCCACTTAAAAATTCGGCTGAATTGGTATTATCTCTATTGCTAAAAAAATTAGAATAACTTATCAAGGTGTTGGTATAAAATGTATCACTCCAACGTTTTGACCATTTCAGACTTGACCCTGTATTTCCCCATTTCGAGAGGTCAGTATTACTAAATCCTCCTGTACCACCAAAGGGAGAGGCAATACTTTGAGAGTTATCCAAATCATCCTGTCCACTGTAATAACTCAATGAAATATTCTCGTTTTCGGATGGTTTGAAGGTTAGTTTTCCATTCAAATCATAAAAATAAGAACTTGGTACTGTGGCAGTTAGCGACTGACGACCCCCCAATTGAGCATTGGGACTATTTGAATTAAAATTTTCAAAAATAGTATTGTAAACAGGACCTTCCCACGAGCGTCTGCCCGCTACCGAGAACGTCAAGCGTTTGTCTTTGTTAAAAACAGGACCTTCTGCCCAAATGTTGGCACTCATTAAGGTCAAATCACCCCCAAAATTACGCTCCCGTTTATTGCCGTCTTTACTCGTGATTTCGACTACGGACGATATACGTCCGCCAAATTTGGCATCAAAACCACCTTTGTATAATTGTACGTCCTTGATGGGATTGGAATTAAAGGCTGAGAAAAAACCATACAAATGATCTACACAATAAACAGTGAAACCATCATAAAGCACAAGATTTTGGTCGGGTGTGCCTCCACGGACGTACAAGCCCGAAGACGACTGATTGGCAGCACTAATCCCTGGCATCAGTTGAAACGCACGAAAAATATCCTTCTCACCAACGTTGGGTAGTTTGGCAATATTTCGAGGAGTCATTTTGAACATACCAATCGTTTCGGCGGCTTTCAAGACTTCGGTTTTTTCGCCTTTAACGACTACTTCGTCCAACTCAGCGTTGTCAGGTTCCATCTCAATCGTTACGCCATTGATGGGTGCATCAGGTACGAGTTTGATGGTAGTAGTGATGTAGCCAATGTAACTCAGCGTCAAGGTTGTGGTATCGGTGGGAATTTTCAATAAAGTAAAATATCCGTCCACATTGCCCTGAGAGCCTGTTTTGTTGCTTTTTATCGAAAGGTTTACGAAAGGTAATGGCTCGGAAGTACGTGCGTCTATGATACGTCCCGTGAAGGTAAATCCGAATTTGGTAGCGGCTTTATTGGTAGCACGATTATTGACAATCGCAATCTTGGGACGTTCAACTACCACTTGTCCGACCTCAACATTGGGGACAGGGTTTGCTACAATCGGAGCATCTCCCGCATTTCCGCCGTAGTACGTTCCACTGTTGTAACTACTTTTTACATAGACTTTATCGGTCTTTGAGATGACGTTTACTACTTGGTTGTCATCGACATAAAATTTCAATCCAGAGCCTTTCAAAAGCCCTTTCATACCTACTTCCAAGGTTGTATTATCGAACCAATAACTGGCATAAAGCCCTTTCAGTTTGGTAGGGTCATATTTGAATTTAATGTTCGTTTTTGCCTCTAAATCCTGCAAGATTTCGATTAATTGACGATTGTTATAAAATTCGTCCTTAATGGTTATTCCCGTAGAAGTGGTTATCTGCGAAAAACCCTTCAAAGTGAATAATAGTAAGGTGGTTAATAAAAAAAGTTTTTTCATTTACATATTTAATTAAAACGAATGCAAAGTTAGGGCAAGATTTCCAGAAATTGCCATGTGGAGGGTTAATAGTGAATCGGGAGAAGACGTTTATGGAGAGAATTACGTGAAAATGTCGTTAAATATTGTTAAATGGCTTTGAGTTGTGAGCAATGGGCTGTGAGCAATGGGCTGTGAGCAAGAGGCAAAACAATATCTTGAAATTATCTTGATTTTGTGAATTAAAAATACAGCTATAAACTCATTGCTCATGGCTCATATCCCAAAGCTAACTTACTGTCCAAGCATCTTGAAAAACGCTTCGGAATAACTCTCACTTACGGGAATTTGGGCGTTTCCGATTTTGATTTTTAGGTTACGGATAGATTCTATTTTATCCAAAGAAACAATAAAGGATTTGTGTACACGGAGAAACTCCGTAGAAGACAATTTTTCTTCCACCAATTTCATCGTCATACGAGTAACGATGGGCTTATTGGACGAGTTAAGGTGGATTTTTACATAATCTTTCAAACCCTCAACGTAGGTAATTTCGTCCGTTTTTATTTTGACCAATGAATAGTCCGCATTGACGAAAATAGTTGAGATTTTTGATTCTGTAACCACCTCATTTACAGCAATTTTATGTTTCAAATTATGCAATTCCGAGGCTTTATTGACCGCTTTCAAAAAACGTTCAAAGTCAATCGGTTTTAGTAAATAATCAATGATATTGAGGTTAAACCCTTCCAGTGCGTATTGTTGATAAGCCGTTACAAAAATCACCATTGGGCTATTGGTGAGGCTTTGCAAAAACTGCACGCCCGTGATTCCAGGCATTTGAATATCCAAAAAAATCAGGTCAATATCCTGATTTTGAAGCACCTCGATAGCCTCAAAAGGGTTTTTACACCGCTTTACGAGGTTCAAAAAAGGTACTTTATTGATGTTGTCCTCAATCAAATCAAGGGCAAGATTTTCGTCATCGACGGCTATACAGTTGAGCATATTTTTTGATATTTTTATATCAAATTTAAAGGTTAAATTCGTGATTTACGGAAGCCTTCGGTTTTCCAGAAGGCTTCCGTTTGAAATCAATACCCAATGAGTCTTTAAAATCAATATTACCTACCCAATCACCAAATTAATCAAATAAAAATCACTTTCATCCGTAATCGTAAGTTGGTGATTATCAGGGTATAATAATTCTAATCTGCGTCTTACATTGTTCAGACCGATGCCCGAGGCACTGTCTTTGGTTTCTTTGAATTGTCGATTGACTTTGTTTTTTACTTCAAAAATTAATTGATTATTTTTCGTGTGTAAATCAATATCAATCGTTGGTTTTTCAATCATGCCTACTCCGTGTTTGAAAGCATTTTCTACGAATGGAATCAATAGCATTGGCTCAATGGTTTGGGTTTCGTCCAAATTATTCATATCAAATTGAATCTCAATATCATCCCCAAAACGTAATTGCTGGAGTTCGATGTAGGCTCTCAAATATTGAGATTCCCGTTCCAAAGATACCTTTGCATCGTCAGATTCATACAACATATACCGCATCAAATCTGAAAGTTTTACCACCACGGGTTCTACTCGTTCGGGCTTCCGTCTCGACAATGAGACGATGCTATTCAAAACATTAAAAATAAAATGCGGACTAATCTGAGAGCGAAGGAAGGATAATTCTGATTTCAATTTTTCGGTTTCTTGCTCTTTTTTTTCTTGCTCACTCTTTAAATTATTCGAAATAATACGGTAAGATGCACTAATAGCAAAGAAAAAAAGCAACTGAAACGAGAAACCCGTGCGAGGGACAAATTGGTTTGGAAAAAAGGTGTCTTTGATGAGGGTATGCAGCAAAAAAACCCCTCCAATAAGTCCCAAAGCCGAAAGTAAATAGGCTAAAATACCTTTTCTTTGCAATATTTTTGGAATTAAAATTTCACTATTTATGTAAAAAAAGGGGATATTTATTAACGAAAAGATTGTAAAAAGTTCGGTTATCGAAAATTTTGGAATGGGTCTTGGGCTTGGAGGCACTGCCGAAGGTTGTAACAAAAAGGGCAAGGCAATAATAAAAGCCCAAAAAGCCAAGTGCAAGAAAACGATTTGATATTTTGGGAGTGTGGTTTTCATGGTGATTATTTTTACAAATCTAATAATATCTCAGCATCCATGAAACAGTTTACCACGTCTCGTTATTTTCTGTCGATGATTGTTGATATTTAGACGATAAAATTATTTATAACTCCCCACGCTCCACTTCAATTACTCCCTCCACTTGTTCTAAAGAATTCACTAATTTCTCCAAATGAATAGTATCGCTGACCATCAGAGCAATCTTTCCTTCAAATATTCCTTCACTAACCCCAATAGAAAGGCTCTGGATATTGACTTTTAATTCCTGAGAAATCATCCTTGTTACGTCGTTCATCAAGCCCATTCTGTCCATACCTCGAATGACTAAATGTGCCAAAAACGACATGGATATTTGGCTCGTCCAAAAGGCTTTCATCACTCGGTCTCCGTGTCTGGAAAGCAATTCCGTTGAATTTGGGCAAGATGTTCGATGAATTTTGATGCCTTCATTGATGGTTACGAATCCAAAAACATCATCACCCGCAATAGGATTACAGCATTTCGCCAATGTGTAATCTACCTTATCCATGTCTTCTCCGATGAGGATTCCGTCGGCATTTTTCTTATCGCCGTGAAGTTTTTTTAATTCCTTCGTAACCGATTTCAAGTCCGTCAAAGGCTCTTTGATGGTCTTCGCTGCTTGCTTACGCTCGTGAGCCTCACGGTCTGATTTCCAGCATTTTAACTCATCTAACTGCACGTATCCTTTCCCAAAACGATAGAACAAATCATTGGAATCTTTGGCGTTGAAATAGGCTCGTAATTGGTTAGTCACTTCCAAAGTCAAAGGTGAAATGCCCAACACTTTCAAGCGATGTTCAATCATATCACGCCCCATCACGACGTGCGATTTATTGGCTTCTTTGATGTAATCCTTAATTCGAGATTTTGCCTTGGTCGTTACCACAAACTTCAACCAATCTTCCGAAGGCTTTTGCTTCGGCGAGGTCATACATTCAATAATATCGCCCGTTTTGATTTTATGGCTTAACGGTACGAGACGATTATTTACCTTCGCCCCAATACATTTCGCCCCA
>JAYUOX010000377.1:0-8767 GCA_043760595.1 Cytophagales bacterium | reverse complement strand
CCTTCGTAGCAGTCAAATCTGATGGGCTTTCTTTTGGTTCTTTGACGGATGGATTTAATGGTTCTAATCAGTATTTATTATTGAGATACGCCCAAGTTTTGGAGACGAAAAAAGGCTTTACCGAACCCACTTCCACCAGTAAAGTACGTTATGAAGGTTCGCCTTTGAGGCTATATGCTCGTTACAAAATGTTTTCCCAAAAAGATTTTAGTCTGGGTTTTACCCTCGAAAAAGACGAAGGTGAATCGCAACTGACTGATTTTAAGTCATTTCACTTACAATTTCAAAATAAAGGTCGGTGGAAAAATATCACACTGGGCGACTATCAATTACAATTAGGACAAGGACTAATATCATCGGCGGGTTTTTATATCGGTAAAGGCTCTGAAACCGTCCTGACTACTCGCCGAAATCAGTTAGGCGTAAGACCTTATACTTCTACCTTAGAAAATAACTTTTTCAGAGGGGCAGCCGCCACTTATCAGTTGGGTAGATTTGATGTTACAGGCTTTTATTCTCGCATCAGACGGGATGGAAATATTGTGATTGACAAAGCCACCAACTTAGAATACGCCTCTTCCTTACAAACTTCTGGACTACACAGAACGCCCTCCGAAATGGCAGATAAAGAAAGCCTATTGGAAGAGAATTTTGGTACAGACATAACCTTCAAAAACAAGGACAATTCGCTCCAAATAGGCTTTACAGCCCTGAAAACTAATTTCGACAAAACGATTCAGAAGACTGCAAAAGATTATAATTTGTATGAATTTGCAGGAACTCAGAACACCCTTTTGGGTTTACATTACAACTATAACTATCAGAATTTAAGTTTCTTTGGTGAAATTGCTCGTTCGTCAAGTGGCGGAATTGGGGCAGTTTCGGGCGTGTTGGGAAGCCTCGGAAAACAGACAGATTTCTCCGTTTTATTAAGAAATTATGACCGAGATTTTCATAGTTTTTATGCTAACGGTTTCTCCGAAAATTCTCGAAATATTAACGAAAGAGGTGTGTACATTGGTGTAAAACACGCCTTCACCAAACAATGGTCAGCCTCTGGATACTTTGATTATTTCCACTTTCCTTGGTACCGTTTTTTGGTGGACAAATTGCCCACTTCGGGCTTTGATTATTTGGGTAGAATCACTTATCAGCCCAAGAAAACTTTACAAATTTTCTTTCAATTCAGGCAAGAAAATAAAGAAGAAAATACCAAAATTACCGAAACGTATATCGACAAAGGTAAAGAGAAAATCCGTGAAATAACCGTGGTCAGAGACCGAACTCGCAGGGTATTTGTGGCAAACTTAGATTATAAAATTTCCAAGATTTGGAATATTCAGACTCGGGCTTCATATAGCACCTACAAGTTTGACCGTCAAGGCTTTACCCAAGGATTTGCCATCGCCCAAGATGTTAATGCTGACCTCGGAAAGTGGTCATTTTCAAGCCGATTGGCATTTTTCAAGACCGATGATTACGACAATCGTCAATATTTCTATGAGCAAGACGTACTTTATGCTTTCTCATTTCCAGCTTATTATCAACATGGAGTCCGCCATTATTGGATGGCTCAATATAAAATTTCTAAGAATGTAGATGCGTGGGTACGTTGGGCGAGAACGGATTTGTTTGATGGAGATACGTTTAGTTCGGGTTTGGAGGAAATACCTTTATCTCATCGTTCAGAGGTTAAAGTGCAGATGAGATTACATTTTTAAGGATAAACAAAAATTGCATAATTTCAAGTATCTTTGCCCTACAATAATTCTGTTTGTCTATTGAATAAAATTATTCTAAGAAAACATATTTATCTATTTACAATTATGGCGATGAAGAAGAAAGTGAAAACGACTAAATCTAAAAATACTTCATCCGCTTCTTACCCACAGCAAAATATGCAAAGAAATTTTTATAAATCGCACCCTTGGCACGGCATCCAGATTGGAGCCGAAATGCCACAAATCGTTACCGCTTTCATCGAAATCGTACCTACCGATACCGTAAAGTATGAAATTGATAAAGAGACGGGCTATCTGAAAATTGACCGTCCCCAAAAATTCTCTAATATCGTTCCTGCCCTTTACGGCTTTGTTCCACAGACGTATTGTGGTGAAAATATTGCAGAATTTGCCCGTGAAAAATCTGGAAAAAACATCGAAAAAGGCGATGGCGACCCCTTAGATATTTTGGTATTGTCAGAAAGAACCATCACCCACGGAGACATCATTTGCCAGGCAATTCCCATCGGAGGCATCAGAATGATTGATAAAGGTGAAGCCGATGATAAGATTATTGCCGTGCTGAAGGGCGATTCCATGTACGGAAATTGGAAAGATATGTCTGACTGCCCTAAACCGATTATTGACCGTTTAGTACATTACTTTTTGACGTATAAAAATATCCCAGGAGAGGAAAAAGTAGCGGTTGATATTGATGCAGTATATGGTGCAGCTGAGGCTCATGAAGTGATTTTGAAATCAAGAGAGGATTATCGGAATTTGGTGGGATAGGTTCAATTAACAGTTATCAATTAACAAAAAGCCTCTAAAATTAATTTTTAGAGGCTTTTTACTTTTAAAATTGAGTTATAATCCGCTTTATCTATACTAAAAACCATAGATAAAGCGGATTAGTGGAATGATTTTAAATAAAATTGATTTATTTTGTGTTATAATATAGAATTAGTCCAAATTAAAGGATTATTCATTTCATAAAATATGCAATCACAATCGAACTTATGCAGTCCAACTTATGCAGTCCAACATAGATTCAGTCAAGAAAATATTTACAGCGTACCTCGAAAACAAGGGGCTTCGCAAAACTCCTGAACGCTTTGCGATTTTGGAAGAAATCTATTCTCGAGACGACCATTTTGATGTCGAAGAATTGTATATTTCGATGAAAAACAAAAAATATCAAGTCTCACGGGCAACGGTTTACAATACCCTTGATGTCTTGGTAGAATGTGATTTAGTATCAAAACATCAATTTGGAGGCAATCAGGCACAGTACGAAAAATCGTATGGTCGTAAACAGCACGACCACTTGATATGCACTGACTGTCATCACGTTACAGAATTTTGCGACCCACGGGTGCAAGGCATTCAGAACATGGTTGGCGAGATGTTGCAGTTTAATGTGATGCACCATTCGCTGATTTTTTATGGTTCGTGTACCAAAACCGATTGCGAACATAAGAAGGCAATGGTGGTTGAAAAACGTGAGATGGTTTAGATAATTTTGAGTTTCGATTGGATTTATCAATGGACAGGGTGATATAGTAAAAATTTTCTTTTCAGATTGTTTATCTTTGCACCTTTGAAAAAGAAGCCCCCCAACCCCCAGAGGGGGAGTCTTTTATAATTCAACATAAAATGCCCCTTCTGGGGGTTGGGGGCTTCTAATAAAATGGCAGTAGATGTATTGTTAGGATTGCAGTGGGGAGACGAAGGGAAGGGTAAAATTGTGGACGTTTTAGCTCCTAAATATCAAGTAGTAGCCCGTTTTCAGGGCGGTCCAAATGCGGGGCATACCCTTGAATTTGACGGTTTTAAGCACGTTCTGCACCAAATTCCTTCGGGGATTTTCCGCTCAGAAGTTCAAAATATTATTGGCAATGGTGTAGTGCTTGACCCAATTATTTTCAAAAAAGAAATTGATGGATTGGCAAAATATAACCTCAATATTCTCAAGAATTTAGAGATTTCGAAAAAGGCTTCTATCATTCTTCCAACGCACCGTCTGTTGGATGCTGCCTACGAAAAAGCTAAAGGAGATGCCAAAATCGGCTCGACTCTGAAAGGAATTGGACCTACTTACACCGATAAAATCTCCCGTCAGGGCTTGCGGGTTGGCGATATGGTTTCTCCAAATTTTAAGGCAAAATATGACAAATTAGTCAATATTCATAAAGGAATTTTGGATGTTTATCAGTTTGAATACGACCTTGAAGCCGCTGAAAAAGAGTTCTTTGAAGCCGTTGAATTTATGAAAACGTTTCAATTAGTGGATTCTGAATACGTTGTAAATCAAGCACTTACGGATAATAAAACCATTTTGGCAGAAGGAGCTCAGGGGTCGTTATTGGACGTTGATTTTGGTTCATATCCTTTTGTAACTTCTTCAAATACCATTACAGCGGGAGCTTGCACGGGCTTGGGCGTTGCACCCAAAAATATTGGCGAAGTTTACGGAATTTTTAAGGCTTACGCTACTCGTGTAGGTTCGGGACCTTTTCCAACTGAACTGATGGATGAAGTGGGTGAAAGAATGCGTCAGGAAGGTAGAGAATTTGGTTCAACAACGGGTCGCCCAAGACGTTGCGGTTGGATAGATTTACCCGCCTTGAAATATGCGATGATGATTAACGGCGTAACGCAATTAATTATGATGAAGGCGGATGTATTGAATATTTTTGAAGAAATTGACATTTGCACTGCCTATCAATTACCCGACGGAACCATCACCGAACAATTGCCTTATGACATGACGGACACCATCGTTACGCCCGTGTATGAGACTTTGAAGGGATGGCATTGTTCATTAAAAGGATTCAGAAAATTTGAGGAATTACCAACGGAATTATCGGCTTACATAGCGTTTTTGGAAGAGAAATTGGAGTTACCAATCAACTTTATTTCAACTGGTCCAGACCGTGATGAGTGTGTTTTGAGAGGGAAATTAGCGTAAAAAATACTAATGTTATTGAAAAAGCCGATTCAAATAGTTTTTGAATCGGCTTATATTTTTTCGGAGTACGTACTTATTAGTGTAAATGCTTTTTTAGTATAAAAATAGCCCTACCAAGCGTTTCAAACGCTTGGTAGGGTTGTGAATCCAACTAATTTTTGACTTTGCATTGATAAGTGTGTAGTTTCGTTTTTTTCGTAAAATCCAATAAAAAACTCCTCTGATTTAAAATCAAAGGAGTTCTATTAAAAGTTAACCGACATGGATTCGAACCATGAATAACGATACCAAAAACCGTTGTGTTGCCATTACACCATCGGTCAATCTGATTTCCTTTTGACTTACGTCTTTTTGAAATGTGATGCAAAATTACACTTTTAATCTTTATGTGTCAAGTCAATTTTAGAAAAAAAACGTAATTTGACAATTTGACAATTTGATAATTTGTTTATGAAAAGATTAAGAATCTGAAAATCAATGGTTTACTATTCGATTTTCAGACTTATTTATTTTCAAATTATCAAATTATTTTTTTCATTCCCATGGCTACTTTTCCATCACTAACTCTTTTCCAACCTATTATCTCAAAAGGAAAATCGGCTTCAAAAATGATGGATAAATTACGTTTTAAATCGGGATAATCTAAGTTGTATATTTTTAGTTTTTTACCCGTAAATTCTTTTCCCGAATAATCTTTTAATTCCGCTTTTGCTTCGTAAATACTTGGTGATTTTCTGACCGATTGCCAATAAGCAAAACTTGGAATAATCTCAATATCTCCCGTTGGTAAATCATTGGGATTCATTCTAATTTTTGCCCATAATTCATCTTCTGAATTTTTCCTTTCCAAAATAAAATGCTCTTTTGTTTTTTCTTTAAAAGTATTCTCAGATTCTATTTCGTAGGATTTTGGGATTTGGGATAATGCTAAAAATGAATTTCCTGATGGTTCTTGAACAGAATTTACGATTTTCATCGCATGAGGACGAAGTGTTAGATTTAATGGTAAATAGATAGAAGTCATAGTGGAATAATCATAATCTTCTTTATGTATTTTTCCTATGAAATCTGAATGTAAAACTTGGATTGAATCGGTTTTATTCACGCCTTCAACGTAGTCAATATTAAAAGTTAAACTTCCTTCTCCTACCGATATTGAATCTTCTTTTAAATCATATTTTGTGGTTTCTATTTTATTGTTTTTCCAGTAATCAGTAAAGATTTTGTTCGTTTCTTGATTAATGGGAAGTACCGTTTCAACTTTTGGTTTTGATTCTTGTTGGAAAATAGTGGCTTTTTTGGCGAAGGCATAAACAACTGCCAAAGTGATACAAAGTGCTAAAAAATTGTTTCTGATAAATTTGTTCATATTGTTGTTAAATGAGTGGTTGGCAATTTACACAATTTCGTTAAATTTGTTAGAATATGAGTTTAAAATAACCGCAAGGACGGAAGGACGCAAGTTTTTTCTATAGCGTCTTCCCGTCTTTGCTGTAAACACTTTTTATCAACAAACCATGAAAAAAATCTCCAAAATCTTGACATTATTTGTCGTATTATTTCCACTATTTCTGAATGCCCAAATTGAAAAAGCACCTCCACGGGCTGAGGGTGATGGACAGTTTAATCGCCTGATTATCAGGGGTGTAAACCTTGTAAACGGCACAGGTTCGCCCATGCAAGGACCTTGTGATATTGTGGTAGAGAAAAATAAAATCGTTGAAATAAAAGTTGTGGGTTATCCAGGCGTTCCGATTGACCCAAAGAACCGTCCGCAATTGAATTCGGGTGATAAAGAATTGGATTGCACGGGGATGTATATGCTACCAGGTTTTGTGGATATGCACGGACACATTGGCGGAAAACAACAAGGCACACCCGCTGAATATGTCTATAAATTGTGGCTCGGACATGGAATCACCACCATCCGTGACCCATCGGCGGGTAATGGTTTGGACTGGACTTTGGACCAAAAAATGAAGTCTGCTAAAAATGAAATTACCGCCCCAAGAATATTGGCTTATACCGCTTTTGGGATGGGTTCAAAGGAGTCAATCACCACGGCAGAACAAGCCCGAACATGGGTGGAAGAGAATGCAAAAAAGGGTGCGGACGGCATAAAATTCTTTGGTGCAAGACCCGAAGTGATGGATGCGGCACTGAGGAGGAACAAAGAATTAGGCTTACGTTCTGCCTGTCATCACGCCCAAGTTGATGTGGCTCGTTGGAATGTTTTGAGTTCAGCGAGAGCGGGTTTAACTTCGATGGAACACTGGTACGGACTTCCAGAAGCACTTTTTGATAGTCAGACTATCCAAGATTATCCTGCCGATTATAATTATTCCAACGAACAAAATCGTTTTGAAGAAGCGGGAAAATTGTGGAAACAGGCAGCAAAACCTGGTTCAAAACGTTGGAATGAAGTCATGGACGAATTACTGAAATTAGATTTCACGATTGACCCAACTTTTAACATTTATGAGGCAAATCGTGAGTTAATGTTGGCTCGCCGTTCGGAGTGGCATGAAGAATATACGTTGCCTCAATTATGGCGTTTTTATCAGCCTTCAAGGGTTTCGCACGGGTCGTATTGGCAGGAATGGGGGACGGAACAGGAGGTGCAATGGAAAGAAAATTATAAAATTTGGATGGCATTTGTGAATGAATATAAAAATCGGGGCGGGCGAGTGACTACGGGTTCGGATTCAGGATTTATTTTCCAATTATACGGTTTTGCTTACGTCCGTGAGTTGGAATTGTTGCGTGAGGCAGGTTTTCATCCTTTGGAAGTTATCAGAGCCGCAACCCTCAAAAGTGCCGAGGCTTTGGGCATGGCGGATAAAATCGGTTCGGTGGAAGTTGGGAAGTTGGCGGATATGGTCATAATGGAAGAAAATCCATTGAAAAATTTGAAGAATCTCTACGGCACAGGGGCAATTAGACTAACTGAAAAGAACGAAGTTGTAAGAGTTGGCGGCGTGAAATATACCATCAAAGACGGGGTAATTTATGATGCTAAAAAACTCTTGGAAGATGTAAAAAAGATTGTCGCCGATGCCAAGAAGAAGGAAAACTTTGAGATTTTTCAGCCTGGGATGGAGAAGAAAGGTAGTGGAAAGGTGCAGGGGAGTAAGGAGTAATTTTACTTAATTATGAATCTTCGAGTTATTAATAATCAAACATTTATGTTTTTTTTAACTTAAAATTGCACCACCATCTTCCTAATCCCGTAGGGATGACCGACGTATTAACAACGGGTTTTAACCCGTTGAAACAGGTAACGGGTTAAAACCCGTTGTTAATATATCGGTCATCCCTACGGGATTAGTAGGTAAATCAGTCTGCGTTGATTTAGCGTAATTCCTAAAACTTCACATCAGAAAAGGTATGCTTCACCCTAAATTTCCCAACCAATATTCTATCCTTAATATTGGGGTCGTTCTTGGAATTATCCCCTCCAAAAACCTTCACCAAAAACGTTCCTGTGATTATTCTGCCGTCTGAAATTCTTTCCGTTTTGGTTATTACAAAAGCGTTTGGAATGGGCGTAGAAGTGGCAGGAGAGCCTTTATCGAAACTATTGAAGACATAATTTTTTTCTGGATAATTCTGTAATGACACACTTCCTTGGGTGATTTGCTTGTCATAATTGATTGAACCCGAAGGCGTTGAGGATGGTTTTGTCATGTCTGCGGTGGTGGTCAGAACTACTGAAATTTCTCCATAATTCCCCGCCATAATTTTGAACGTTGGTATCGGTAGTGCCGTGTTATATGACGTTGAAACATCATCGGGTTTTATGTTGATTTCCTTGCCATCAATGGTGAAAGTGAAGTAAAAATCGTCTTGATTTACTTCCTCTGTTGTTTCAGATGTATTAGTGCTTTTTTCTGTTTTGCTATTGCAACTGTAAAAGGTTGATAGACTTAAACAGAGGATTATGATTATAGTCTTTTTCATGGTTTTGGGATTATTTTTTGGGGTAGGGGCGTATCGCATACCCATGCTGTCAACTTAAGAAACTGGTCTTTTACATTGATAGAATTTTCGTACATATTTTACTTTTCTTTTGAAT
>JAYUOX010000376.1:0-3102 GCA_043760595.1 Cytophagales bacterium | reverse complement strand
CATAAATTGGCACTAAAAATTCATCTCCTGATTGGTTTACATAATCTTTATCCTCTTGTCGTACAATTCCACCTTTACTTAATATTTGAGTATTAGTAGCCGCAGTATTGTACATCATATTGTCCAAAGTCAATAACGAGACATCTGTGTATCCCAAAGAAGAAACAAAATTTCCAACACTATATGTAGATGAATAGGCATGTTGAATAGAAATATTAGAAAATTTACGTTTAAACCAACCCACATTTGCTAAACCATTATAATCTACTCGCCAATTTGGAAGTGGAATATTAACAAACGGAGAAAAGCCTACTTTGTTCGGTGAGACGCCACTGTATGCAGCAAAAAACGCAGGAATCAACACATCTTGTGAATTCAAATCATATCTGCCATTTATTTTTTTCCTATCTTTTTCTTCAAGTTTATCCTGCTCAGCATTATATCTGCTATTTTCAATATTAAGCCTATCACGGATTATTTGTCTGTAACTTCTAAAACGATTAAAAATTACAGAATTATCATCAGGTGAATTGCTATCAAATGCTGTTAAAAATGATAAAAACGACATACTATAATTTCCTGAACGTACAGGGCTATAACTATTAAATCCGTTATGTAAATTATCTTGGCGAAATAATTCCTGATAATTATCAGACTTACTCCATCTTCCTTCTAACTGAATTTTGAAATCTCTGAAAGGTTCAATGGCAGTTCTGTATGTTAAGTTTTGAGTTCTAACCTGCAAAAAAGGAATGTTCAAAACACTACTTCCAGTTAACCATTTATTATCTCTTGCTCTGAAACGAATATTTGGATCTTGACTACCTGTGATGAAATCTAAACCTGGGGCTGAATTCATGCTATTCATTCCTAAGATGCCAGGAGTCGGTAGAAATCCTGCTAAGGTAGTTGATTCATCAATGTTATAATTTACTTGAATCCCACGTATAGCCATCAATAATCTTGTTACACTTCTAACAAAACTTGGTTGTGGTTTAATAATATCCTCATCGTCACCAGGGTTTCGAGCCACGTTTTTGCGTTCAACTCTTGGTTGATTGGCTAATCGCAAGGCTCTAATTCTGTTATATAATGAAACAAAATCTATTTTTCCATTTATCCCTCTGTTTCGAGTATTCTTAATGATATTTCCAAATTCATAACCCCTCGAATTTCCTGCTTTGAGAGTATCTCCATCCCTAATATCTAATGAATTAGCAAAATAAGTGTAACCAAAACGGTGACTATAATCTGCTGACATCCAATCAGTTAAAGGGGATTTATTTAAAGGCAAACGCCAAACTGCATTTACTTGTTGATCAAACCCTTTCGTTCTTCCGAAATTTCTTAAATTATTATTTACTTGATCACGTTTAGATTGTGTATCTAATTCTCCCAGAGGCTCATCAATTACAGCATTTGCCGTTGCGGCATAACCAACTACAACACTCTTTGTCAAGTTCCAATTAAGATTATAAGCACGGTTAAACATCCAGTATTTTTCATAAAGTGGAAGCACTCCTTTTGTTGTTAATTGCGGTGTACCGTTACCAAATTTTTGTTGTTCTCTTGGTAAAGCATTACGAAATTGTGTTTTAATAAAACTTCTGTCCATATCCGCCCTCAAAGTCACCGAATTTGGTAGTGGTGAAAAATTAAAATCTTTCACCCAACGCAAAAGCGGATGATTAGATTTCATTTTCTTGAACGGTTCGATTGCTTTTGGATTACCCGTAAATGAATAAGTTAAGCCCCCTTTATATTGCGTTTGCCTATACTCATCGATCAAAGTATTAGTTCTGGTAAGTTCTGAGTACGCATAAGTAGCGGTGAAATTTTCGATATCCCATGGACGAGAGACCGTATTTTGCCCCGTTTTTACCTTACGAACATTGGTTAAATTTATTCCTTTTCTTTCTGCGTTATCTTCTGCACTTCGCTTATAATTTTCTCTGTCTGCCTCAGTTCCATTCAAATTTGCCAATGAACTATCCAATGGCACATCTGGGTCGAGAGGATTGAATCTTGGAGCAATATTCTTGCGGTCGTAGGTTACATACAATGGAATTTTCACTCCCCATTTCTCTGGTAAAAGCTTATCCACATTGATGTTAGCGGCAATACCATATTCCAAGGTAGTTTCTCTGGCTCGTTCAGAAATCTTAGATTGCACACCCCCGAAACCATAATTTCTGAATGAACCATTTACGGTTACATTAGCAAAGTCAGCTAATTTCAAACTCAATTTCCCAATGGCAGCTTGCCCAGAAGTTTGTTCAAAACCCGAAGCACGGAGTTCGTTTACCCAAATACAAAAAGTTCTATCTTGACTGCCTGATGATAATGGATTTCTCACGCCAATCATTGTATTCAAAACCGTACTCAAATCTGGTCGTCCAACAACAGACACTACATAATATTTAGGATTTCCATCACTTCCAATAGTTTTCACTGAATCTGAAAAAGTTTCTGAAATATTTCGATTCAGTCTGTCTCTTTTTAACTTAACACTTTTTAGTGCATTAAAAGGAATATCGATTTCATTGGCAACATTCCAAACTTGTTCGGGTGTATTCGCAGAATAATCTGTTCTTACTAATCCTGGTGTTTCTATCTCATAATAATTTTCCGTTAAATCAGTACCAAAACGAACGAAAGCCCTTACTTTTCCATCAACGGATGGGTCTGGGCTATTCATACTAATAAACATTTTTAGGTTTTTATAATTGATAAAATCTGTCAAAGTATTCTTAAAAGCACCCCTTGAATCTCCAGCTCTAAGATTATCTACGCACAAACTCATTGATTGCTCATTTAATGGAGCATTGTTTATGGTTGTAATGTCTCTATCACGCTCAAACCCTGGTGGAACTAAATACCCAACCGATTGTCCAGTTTTGGCAGTTCCTTCAAGCACTCCGTTTTCTTCAATATTTACAGCTGAAACCTTAAAATTATCATTATCTGGCTCAAGAAGATTTTGCAACCCTCTTGGATGATAATTTTCAGTAAATTTACGATATTGAAATCCCGCCAATTGAAATGCTGCAAAACGACACACCACTGGTTGTTCCCACTCAGTAAGAACCGTACGTATAAACC
>JAYUOX010000375.1:0-8836 GCA_043760595.1 Cytophagales bacterium | reverse complement strand
ATAACTTTTACCTTGCAAAATGTAGCTTACAATATTTCAGAACCTGCCATTTGTGAAAACCTAATTTACCCGATTTTAAAAGCTGCTTGGCGACCATTCTCTAAGGAATTAGCCATTTGGAGTCATCAACCAATTACCTTCACGGAAGAACTTTCGGGCATTCCAGATTATTTGATTTCGAGGCGTTCGGAGTTGGGGAAAATTGTTTTGGATTATCCACTGTTAGCCGTCGTAGAAGCTAAAAAAGACGATTTCAAAGCTGGCTGGGCTCAATGCGGTTCAGAAATGTATGCCATTCAGCAATTGAATCAAGAGCCAAATCAGCGAATATTCGGGATTGTTTCAAATGGCGAAACTTGGGAATTTGCCCAATTATCGCAAAATACTTTTACGCTTTTTACGCAGAGGTACGACATTCAAGAGCTTGATGTTCTTTATAGTGCTTTGGAGACGGTTTATCGGTTTTCGTTGGATTAGAAAGTTACGAGTGGACTGGTCGGGAGACCAGCCACGGGGTTAAGAGAACCCATTTAATTGGCTTCTCCCTTTTTGGTTTATGAGTGTGCGTAAGCGATTTGTTAATCTAAAATATTTGTAATGTGTTGATATTCAAATATTTATATTGCTTACGCATGAGTGGACTGGTCGGGAGACCAGCCACGGGGCGGGAGTGATTTACTCAATACAAGACCATTCATGAGTTTGAAGTATCTTCCCAAAATTTTTAATATCCACCTTTGATTTATCTGTGAATACAATTTTACCTTTTGTAAACTCCTGAACTCTTTTTGAGGATATGCGAATAATTCGAGGGTCATGGGGTGGACAGCAATTAAAATCGTATGTAATTGGTAATAGTAAAGAGAACTCATTTAGTTCATCAGGAATTTGCCAATATTTTGCAGAGTCTTTTATTGCAAAATAAAACATTGCTTGTATTGAAGTAGGAGTATTTTCAGCAAATAAAACATCAACAATTCGGCTACCTTTCAAAAGTTTAAAACTTGCATAAGTTTCGCCACTAATACATGTTTCATCAGATATACCAATATTATCTCTAAATGAAATTCTTGTTCCTATAAACATGTTAAAGTTTTCAGACTCATTAGGGTTTTTAAGAATATATTTCTCTATTGGGGTAAATATTTTTGAAGAAGTGTCCGTGTAATATACAAATTTTGGAATTACTGTTGTGTTTTGTCCAAGAATAAACATAGAATGACCTGTCCAAAACAGAATTATAATAATAGCTCTTTTCATAATTATTACTTTCGTTTAATTACAATGATTTCCAAGAAATGATTGATTATCAAAACCTTTGTACTTATCATTTGTGCTAAATACATTCTCAATTGTTAGACCAAAAGAATTAGCAGTATTTTGCCAAAAAACTTTATCCACATTTGGGTCATTATAAAGTCCAGCTAATACCATACTCCTTGCATCATTATTAGATAAATTTGGAAAAACTCCTTGAACAGAAAATGTCATTTCAGTAATAAATGCTACTAACATTGCATCATGTTGAAGCCCAGCAGCAACACCGTTTTCATACATCAGGGCATGTAATATCTCATGAATTACAACTGTTGCTAAGTATTCCTGTGAAGCATTTGGTAAAATATCTTTATTCAACCATAATTCATAAGACCCAGGGCCTGTTTTGTTGCACCGAGCCGAAGCTGCATTCATCCCTGCATTTCTTTCTGTAAAAGTAATAAATGGTCGTGTTTCATTCTTACCAAATAAACTATTAAATCTACCAACAATATCGCTTCCAATATTTTTAGTTATAAGATTATTTACTTGGCCCTTTAAACAAGGGGTTTGAATTTCATTTTTGATATCATTAGTATAACTTCCACCACCACTATTGCAAGCAGTGGGGTCTGCCAAACATGGATCACCACAAGAAGAAGGATCTATTACACATGGGTCTTCATTACTGCAAATCTCTGGATGCTCATCACAAAATGAGGGGTCATCATCATCATCATTTCCGTTATTATTTTCATCATTAGTTTGTACCAACATACCATCATGATAATTAAATACTACTTCATGACCGTCCCAACTTAATGTAACCCAAGGTTCTCGATATATCCATCCAGTAATTCTACCCTTTTTATTTTTATCTGAAATAAGTTTTCCCTTGAACTTCTTGTACATTTTACCATTAGCAAAATGCAAAATGGTTACACCTGTTTTGTCTAATGTTCTAACGCTAATAATTCCATCAAAGTTATTCTTTTTAGCATTAACGGTACTTATTTTTTTAATATCCCCTTTGAATAATTTAGTAGGCATATAGCGAACAATGTAAGGGATAAATTTAGACCCTTTTTCAATGAAAACCAATCTTTCTCTACCGACAATATCTTTATTACCTTCAATAAAAGGTAAACGAAACTTATCATCAATAGTAAAAGGTAATTCAATTGTGTTTTTAGAAGTAACTACACTATTACTATTCCACATAGGTTTAATGTTAAATTTCTTAAGTGTTGGGTCATTTTTTAGCCTTTCTTCATAAGAGATTCTTGCTCTATTGAGAGCTTTCGAGTCCTTTTCATTAGTCGTTAAATTAACATCCTCTACATCTACAACTTTACAAGAGAACATCGTTACCCCTAAAACAAAAAGGGAAATGAATAACAGTTTTATTTTTTTCATGAGCTATGCGTTTATGATTTAATTGTTAAAATACGAGTTGTAATTGTTTAAAAATTCTATCGAAAAATCTGCAAAAGCCTGACAATTAGGATTCATTTTAGAGCCAAATGGAAATTCTTTTTTAAGCTCCCAATATTGAATTGTTTTTATAGATTTCATAAAACCTGTATTGTAAGCGGTGGCAAAAAAGCGTATTTTTGATTCTTTATTTTGAAATTTTAGATTTTTGAATTTGTGATTTGCTACAATCCAAAAAACATAGGCATATTTTAATTGCCATTCAAAATCTTCAAGTCTTGTTATTCTTTCTTTACGGTTTTCTTTCTCATTTTTAGCATCAAGAATGATATTTTCAACATCATCCAAGTCTTTATTGAGAGAAATATATCCTTCTAATGATTCGATAAATGAGGGTTTCATCTGAAAACTTCCTAATGAGAAATCACCTAATTTACTACCACCATTTACGTACAAGGTTCTATTCGCAGACATTTCAATTACATCCTGAAATTCATTCCATCTAATTATCTCAGGAAATACAATGGCGAGAATCTCCGCTTTTTCTGATTCATTTAAGTCAGATAAAACATCGTCAATAGTTGCTTCGTTTTGTAAAAGAAACTTGATGGCAAATTTTATGTCTCTTTCAAAAGATTGTAGTGAAGGGTTTATCGTCTTGAATTCTTGGAGCGAAATATCACTTTGAGGCTTTTCTTTTTTAACCCTTAGATTCAATAAAATGATTCCAAGAATTATTGAAATTAAAAGCCATTTTATTTTCATGAGTTAGATTCTTTTATGAGATTAACGCAACAAATATTGAGCATTTTTCAAATATTCCTTATTCACTTTCCAAATAATCGTATTCATAAACCAAATAATATTATTCATTTAACTAATTTTATTTGCACCTTATCCTAAAACCTCTATATTTGCACCATAGACCCTTTAAATTATTGCTACGAAATGAAAAATAAAGAAGTTTTTTTACGAGATTTACGAAACGAATCAGGACACTCACAAGAAAGCATGGCATTCAGTATTGGTAAAAGCCAGCCAACTTACAACAGAATGGAAAACGGTAAAAAGATAATGGACATGGAAGACATCGAAAAAATAGCGAAGGCAACAGGAAAAGACAAAACCGAAGTGTTCCAAAAGTTAAATGGAATGAAGATTGAGAACACCATCAACAATGCCCATGACAATCATAACGTAGTACACATTAGCGGAGATGAATGGTGTAAATTATTAATCGAAGAAAAAGACAAGCGAATTATAGAAAAAGAAGCTATCAATCAAGAACAGAAACGATACATTGAGTATTCAGAAGATAAATTAAAAAACGTAGGGCTTTTGTAAAGGCTCTACGTTTTTTGTTATTGCTTAATCTCGTATAATTAGCCATAAGTAAGTAAAAAATACCACTTATGGCGAACAATAAGTTTTTATTATTCGCCATAAGTGGGTAGTTTGTATGAGTTATGGCGAATAATAACTAAGATTACTCCCTTCTTTCGGCAAACTACAAAAAACCTATTATCTTTATCTTTTCATTCAACAAACCACATTCGCAATCGCCACACATGGAAAGATTTACAGGACTCATTGGAATAGTATTAATTTTGGGCATTGCCTATTTGATGTCAAACAACCGCAAAGCAATTAATTTTCGTACCGTTGGCATGGGCTTGGCTTTGCAGGCGGGTTTGGCAGTTTTTATCTTGAAAACCCCGATGGGTGCAACCGTATTTTCAACCTTGGGCAATTGGGTAACTCGTATCATTAATTTCAGTAATGCAGGAGCAATGTTCGTTTTTGGACCACTGGCGGATGTTCCTGCCGTTGCCAAAGCCTTTGGTGGTGGTGGTTTTATCTTTTTTTTCAACATCATTCCTACGATTATTTTCGTAGCGGTTTTAGTAAATATTTTTTATCATTTGGGCGTAATTCAGTTCATCGTAAGGATATTAGCCCGAGGCATGAAAACCCTAATGGGCGTGAGTGGTTCGGAGGCACTTTCCAATATTTCGAGTGCATTTGTAGGACAAGTAGAAGCTCAGATTATGATTAAACCTTATCTGAAAGGCATGACACTTTCTGAACTAACCGCCTCGATGTCAGGTAGTTATGCCTGTATTGCGGGTGGTGTAATGGCAACCTATATTCAGTTTGGTGTACCAGCGGCGTATCTCATTGCGGCAAGTATCATGGCAGCCCCGGGGGCATTAGCCATCTCAAAAATCATCTATCCCGAAACCGAAGAATCGGAAACGAAAGGTACTGTAACTTTACAAGTTAAAAAGGAACATACCAATATGATTGATGCCATTTCGGCGGGTTGTTCGGATGGTTTAAAAGTGGGAATGAACGTTCTGGCAATGTTGATTGGTTTCTTGGCTTTGATTGCCTTGATTAACTTTATTTTTAGTAAAGTGGGCGGTATTTTTAATTATTCTGATTTTACCTTAGATACACTTTTGGGTTATTTATTTGCAGGTTTTGCATGGTGTATGGGCGTACCCAAAGCGGAAATCGTACAGGCAGGGGCATTGATGGGAACAAAATTAGCCGCCAACGAATTTGTGGCGTATTTGAACCTCGCACCGATGATTGCAGCAAAAACCTTATCACCCAAAACCATCGCCATCGTGAGTTTTGCTTTGTGTGGATTTGCCAATTTTGGCTCTTTGGGCATTCAAATTGGGGGTATTTCAGCCCTCGAACCAAGTCGCCGTGCTGACCTTACCAAAGTAGCAGTTCGTGCCTTGATTGCGGGGACATTGGCGAGTTATATGTCGGCTACTTTGGCAGGGATATTGTTTTAAAATAGGGGTTAGGTTTTGGGTGTTAGGTGTTAGAAAACTTGGTATCAATATTTTAACCAAAAAATATTAAATTTGTACTGTAAATGCCAACCCAAAAAGGTTGGCATTTTTTTTGATAAATTCCTTACGTAAACATGAATCAATACCACGATTCGATAAACAAATTAACATGGCAAATCAACTGAGCATTCTATCATCTTTCACCCACATTACCCGAGAAATTGAAGGAATCAATACACTGGTTTCGGTTCAATATCCTGAATTGTCTTCATTTCAGTCATTCGGCGATTCATTTTCAAAGATTTTTGGCAATAAAAGGGCGGTATATTTAGCCTCAACACCCCAAAGTTTGGTACATATTCAGACGGTTGGAGAAAAAATCACCAAACAGGAAGTAATCAGCATCAATAGCATTGACGATATAAAGATTTTTAACTCGACCTTATCGGGCGAGCGGAACGTAAGTCTGCAAGAAGTCAGCATCACAACTAAAACGATTACCCACAAAACTATCAAGGAAAAAATAGAAGTAAAAACAGAGAAAAAAACGAAAATAAAAACCGTCAAAAAGACGATAGAAGTGCCTGTTTATCAGGAATATAACTTCACTTTATTTCCAGTAACTTTCTTGGCAAATTTACAATATAATAAGAATCAAACTGAGATTTTTCAATCGGTTGAAATGAGAAAATCGTTACTCAATTTTTTGCAAAGATTACAAGTAAAAATTTCTGATAAAAAACTGATTGAACAATTTAAAACTCAGGAAATGGCGATGGCGTAGTTCGAAGTGCCACTTCGAGGCGTTAGAATCCGATTCTCGAAGTGCCACTTCGAGCTACAGTATTACAAAAATTTATAGAATATTTTTTAGAATTTAATACACTGGTAATCAAGTTATTACAAAATAAAAGAGGCTCAAAAATCATAATTTTTGAGCCTCTTTTATACTTAATTCTTCCAAAACCTAAAAAAAGCATAAGTACAAAAACTACTCAACCCCGTCAATAAATGCCAGACGGAATGCCCCTGATACAGCGAATGAGGGTCGCAATTGATTTTTTGGACATCCATCGTTCTGATTTTAACGGCTATGATTATCAAAACAAAACTCAAAATTCCTACAATAATATGTCGTTGTTTAGGGAACTGAAAATAATTGATTCCCGTAAAAATCATCATCAATAATATCAAAACAGGCACCAAAATACTACTCGAAACCAAGAGATGAACTTGGTAAAACGATAGGATAATAAACACCATCGAAATAATCCAAATCTTCTTGGCTCGTTCTGTAAAGTTAATTTTATGTAAAACGTGATAAAGTCCAATGCCTACGAGTGTAAGCGTTACGCTATACGTTCCGTTCATATCTACTCGCTGACCCGCCCATGTGAGAGAAGCATGAAAAAAGGCACTACCAAAACCCAAATAGATAAAACAGAAGCCCATCAAAGCCGATAGCATTGGAAAGTTTGCCAAATGATTCTGAAAATTTCTACTTTTATAATCCTCCCAAGCAATCTGACAAATCAATATTCCCAAAAAGAAATATACCAGATTAGAGTAAGTATTCATGGATTGGTGAAAGAATTTATCCACATGGTTAAACTCACAATATTCAACCGTCAGGGCTGATTTACTCATAGTCATACCTTCCCAGATACTTCCGTTGAGGATTTGGTTTAAGCCAAACCAGACGGTCAGCATCAGTATAGTTGCTAAGAGCGAAGTTGTTATTTTGGAAAATTTCATAATACAAGCCAAAAAAAGGGAATAAAACCTTGGCTCTATTCCCTTGAATATCAATACGTTGTCACTAATTACTGTGCTCCTTCCAAAATTGCTTTGTATTTTTTGGCACTGATTGCCTCCGAAGATGCGGCGTATTTCTCTACGATTTCTGTATAAACTGCCAAAGCCTCTTTGGGTTCTTTATTAGCTTCGAGTGCTACGGCTAATTTCATCATGTAGGTAGGCGTGAAGAATTTGTTAGCCTTATACTCTGATGCTTTTTTATAATAGTCAACCGCATCTCCGTAAGCCTTCTTTTCAGAGTAAGCATCACCGATTAATGAGTAAGCACGAGCTTGAACTAATAAATCTGAGCTACTAAAAGACTTTAATTGGTCTATCGCTGCATCGTATTTGCCTTCTTTTAGGTTGGCTACTCCTGCATAAAAATTAGCTAAATTTCCAGTATTTCCACCAAAATCACCCGAAATTTTTGACATTTCTTTGGCAACTACTTTATTTGAATCTGCCTCAAATTTATAAACTGAATTAAATAATTTTGCTTGTCCTTCTTCGTCTTGTGATGAAGACCATGCCTTGTAGCCAAAATAACCGAATATTGCTACTAATAACGCCCCCACAATACCATAGATAACATTTTTGTTTTTCTCTACGGTTGTTTGAACTTTGCCTATTTCTTGCTGTAAGCCTTCAGCACTTTCCAAAAAATCGAGTGATGATTTTTCTACTACTTCTTTCTTTGCCATTGGTTGATTAATCGTTATGGTTAATGGTTAATTATCTTTTTGTAAGGACTAAAATCAAATTCAAAAGACAATTAACTGATTGAGTCTCCGTGAATTAAAAAATCGGACTGCAAAATTATAAAATCTCTTGCAATAATCCATGTTATATGAGAATCTTTTAGAAGCTAAGTTCAAAAAGAATGCCAAATAGAAGCTATTAAGTAGTCAATCCTATTTAATCGACGTTTTGAATTTCGTAACACAGACTTCAGTCTGTATTTTACACTACAAAATACAGGGTAAAGTCTGTGTTACGAAAAATATCCTCAAAAATAGAAACGTCGAATATTTAAAGAAGACCACTTATATCAAATGGTTATGTTGTTGGACATTTAGTTTTGGGAGTTTTACCTCAAGGGAAATTGTAAATTTAAACGTACCGTATTTGACTTGGAGGAACTTCCCGAAATAACTCCGTCAAGGGTATATAACTTTCGGGAAGTTGAACGGGACTCTTATTTTTACAATTTCCCCAAAATAATCACAAAGCCAAAATGTTCAAAAGTGGGACTTCGATGAAATTGATTGCTAAATTTGTCGGATTATTGTTTCAAAAAAATATAGAGATAACTGCAGGAATGAAAATTTGTCTAATTAAAAGCCCACAAAAGTAGTCGTGTCTTTACCATCGGGAAGATGAAAAATTTGACAGACCTCTTCTAATTTTTGAGCCTGAGAAAAACCAGCGAGCATTTTTAAAAACGGAATTATAGTGATTAAGTCGCAGAACCATTTTCGTGTCCTAAATTATCCCTCCCAAGGGTTTTGAACCCTTGGGAGGGGTCTTGCGACTTA
>JAYUOX010000374.1:0-8838 GCA_043760595.1 Cytophagales bacterium | reverse complement strand
ATGGTCGCCAAGCAGCTTTTAAAATCGGGTAAATTAGGTTTTCACAAATGGCAGGTTCTGAAATATTGTAAGCTACATTTTGCAAGGTAAAAGTTATATCCTCTTGCAAAACAGCTGGGGCTTTTTTGATTTCAAATATTGGAAAACGCTCCTCAGTGTATCGTATTTGATATTTTTTAATTACCTGCGATAGCGAATTAAATGAAGTAAAAGCCATGTTTGTAAATATTTATTTTTGTAAAATTACATAAAAAAGATGAGGGAGAAGCCAATTAAATGGCTTCTCCCTTTAATATTTACTTATATTCCTCTCCCAGATTTGGAAAATTTTGTTTGAAATCTATATAAAAAGAATTCTGTTTTGAGATGATTGCCGAAACAAAAGTTCGTTCCTCAAATACTAAATCAACTTTCTCAAAACCACCTTCATTATAGTGATTGAACCAACGGTTGAATAATCGACTCCTGACAGCTTGTTTTTTATCACTTTCATCACAAATATACATAACGATATAATCATCTTGATTCAAATAATCATTCAAAATGGTAATTAAGGTTTGTGCTGTTTTTTTATCGTAAGTAAAACCCGTTGAAGAAATAGGTCTGAATCCAAAAACTTTTAGATAGTGCTTGAAATACATATTCTCGAAATAGTATTGACCATCGGCAAAATAAACTTCATACTTAACGCCAAAATCATTGAAAAAATGATACGTATCACTATTTACTCGCTCGTACTCGTGGTTCTCTAAGTTTTTCAAATTTGATTCCATATTCATTTTTAGCACGTTCTACTCCAACTTCATGAATAATTTTCTGGTCAGCTAACATCATTTCTGTCGCATTTTTCCACATTTCATATTTCTCTTTATTTGTCATAATGCTGTCTGTTTTTTACAAATATATTAACAAAATAAGTATTCGCAAAATTCAATCCTACAACCTAATCCGCTCCGAAATCCGACAAATATCATACGCCACTTTCTGGATATTCATAAACTGTTCCGAAATCATGATTTTGCTTTCTTCGTCCGAATCTTGATTAGGTTTTAATTTCAGAATTTGGAGGTCTTCTTTTGTCGTAAAATCATCGTTTTCGACGATTTTGTGGGCTTCTTTTAGCATTGTTTCGGTGTGCTGTGCGATGTTGCGGAGGTCTTCAAAATTAGGAATTTCTTCAAAGTGTTCTCTCGCATACAAGGCAAGCGTAGCGATGTAAGAAGTTAGTAGATGATTCAGCACTGAAAACTTGTGTATTTCGTTGATACTTAGTTGTTTATGTTTAGGTTCGGAGTACATTCTTTGGAAGCCCGAAGCCAAATTAGCACTCCGCACCATCACTTCTTTTCGGATAATTTTGTAGGGAACTCTGTCGTATTTTTGACCAAAATAAAGCTGTGAAACTTGATGGAAATACGCCAAATTTGCCTCTAACATTTCGATTAAAGTCATTTTGAGTTTTTCACGTTCCCAATGGGGTAACAGTACGTAACTCCCGATGAACGCAATGCCCCCGCCGATGACGGTATCATAGACTCTTTCGATGAACAAAGCACGGCTTCCCATACCCAAAAAATCAAAGAGAATCAGGATAAACGGTGTCATAAAAACGACACTGACGAGGTAGGTTTTGCGTTGAAAACTGTACGTCCCCAACACACAAACCAACAAAATGCCAAAAAGCCAACGATTATCGCTCACGTAATGCAAAATGACCATGCCAATAAATGCCCCTGCGACGGTACCCATGAGACGGTCAAGGTTGCGTTCTTTAGTGAGGCTGTAGGCGGGTTTCATCACGACCATGATGGTCAAAAGAATCCAATTGCTGTGTAAAAAATGGAAAGATTGGGCAATCACAAAGCCCAAAAACATCAGCCCCGAAACTCGCAGGGCGTGCCTGAAATTCTCGGATTTGAGATTGAGATTTTCAGAAAAAGTCTCTATTTCATATTCTTGATGAGAAATAAACGCTTCCGTTTTGATATTGTTTTTCCCTAATCTGGATAACTCTTTTTCTTTGAAATATCCCTTTATCTTCTTGATTCTGAGGAAGATATGTTCGATATTGACTTCAATATTTTTGAGAGCTTGTAGTCCTGTGGTGCGGAATTTAACCTTACCCCCGACCCCTCTCCCGTGGAGAGGGGAGAAAAAGTGGACGAATGCCCCCCTCTCCATCGGAGAGGGGCTGGGGGTGAGGTTAACTTGCACCTTCTCCAACCGCTCAATTCCCAATTTCAAATCTTGAATCCTTCGGGGTAATTCAGCGGAAATATTAGGTTTTGAGCCATCTCTGAGGGACGTTGCAATAACTGAAATTTGATTGGCTAAAATGTTTAAAGTCAATTCAAATTCTACCAAAATTCCCGTGTCATCAAACTGTTTGTGGAGGTTTTGGTAATTATAAAAAGTGGACATAATTTGCTCGTACAAATCAATCATATCCACAAAAATCACTAATAAAAAACGCCCTTCTTGGGTATTTTCTCTGACAATTTCACGGCTTTTAAAAAGCTGGTTTCTAACGGAATCTATCTTTTCATTGACTTTTATTTGCTCTTCAATCAACTTTTTATAATTTTCATCATAATCCATTCCTGCTTGGTAAAAACTGGCTTTTATTTTCATAAAATCAGCGATTTCGTCAAGACATTCTGCCAAATTTAATTTTGCCAAACGATAGGGCATGATTCGGTAAAGCGACAAACTCAAAGCCGCATACCAACATCCTCCCAAGAAAATATGAACGGCATACCACAAAATTTCTGATAGCGGGCGAATGTCTCCAATGCCCAAAACCATCACCAATAATCCAGCAATACCAACAGAAGATGCACGGATTCCATAAACGTAAGTCATTGATAAAGAGAAACTTAATCCTAAAATCAAGATGCCTGTAAGATAAACCGAAGCCGTGGCAAGACCCGTAAGGATAGACACAAAAGAGACCAAACCAATGGTGATAAACATGGCATTTCGCCTGTGGGTGATGGGTCCAGGGGAGTCTGCAATACTTGCACATAATGCACCCAAAGAGACGGTGATTCCGACTTTGAGTAAGTCAAATTGTGCCAAAACTAAACTCGGAAAAACTACCCCAAAAGTTATCCTGAGTCCATCGCCAAAGTAGGGACTGAGGATGAAGTTTTTGACTTCGGAGGTGGATTTTTGGAGTTGAGAAAACATGAAAGACAAAATTATTACCTCGGTACAGCACGATACAAAACCATGCCAATCAGCGTGAACACAATATTAGGTAACCACACCGCCAACAGCGGAGGCATTCCGCCCGATTGAGCGATGCCTTTGCTCATCATAAAAAACAGAATGTATAAAAAAGCCAGCATGAACCCCAAAGCAATCTGAAAACCTACGCCCCCACGAGACTTGCGGGCGGACACAATTACCCCAATAACTGTGAGAATGACGACGGCAAAAGGATTGGCAAAACGCAAGTATTTTTCAATCAAATAAACCTCTATCCCATCAGCCCCACGGCTTCGTACTTTGTCGATGGTTTCTTCTAATTCGGGCATTGTGAAGGTTTCTTGCAATTGATATTTACTGTCAAAATCTTTTGGGGAAAGATTGAGGGTAGTGTCTAATTTAATGCCATACGTCAATTTTTCTTTACCATTGGGCAAAAACGTTCTGATTCTATAATCTTGAATCGTCCATTTTCGGCGGGTAGTGTCCCAAATGATGCGGTCAGACATTAGCTTCATTTTCAGGGAGTTACCCGATATTTTATCCAAAGCAAAACGATAACCCGTATTTGAACCAGTATCGTAGCTTTCTAAGTAAGCATAATCTTCTGGACCAATTTTGATGTGTACGTCTCGCCCACTGAAATAATATGAACCACCTTCTACATATTTTCGCTCGAAGGCGATACGGGTTTTATTGGCAATCGGAATAATCCATCCGACCATTCCGAAAGTCAGTATTCCGAGGATGATTGCCCCCATGATGTAAGGTCTGAGGAAACGCATAAAACTCACTCCTGTACTCAGGATGGCAATAATTTCGGTTCGGGCAGCCATATTTGCCGTAAAAAAAACAGTGGCAATAAAGACCATCAACGGGCTGATATAATTTGCCCAGTAGGGAATAAAATTGAGGTAATAATCCCAGAGGATTTCGTTGAGTGGAGCTTTATTATCAATAAAATTGTCGATTTTTTCGGTATAATCAATCACCATAATAATCGTTACGATGATAAGCACCGCAAAGAAATACGTTTTCAGGAATTTTTTTATGATATACAAATCAAGAATTTTCATTGGTCTTTGTCGTGGATTTTTATACGATTTGACAAATTTACGAATAAAAAAACCTCTCAACGTGTGAGAGGTTTTTCAATGCCTTATTTTAACAAGTTTTAATATCAATTTATACCAAAACGTCTCTTTGAAGCTTTTGTTTTAGTTCTTCTACTCTTTGTTCGATTGCTCTGAAATGAATTAATTTTTCTTCAGAACTCAAAGATAAAAAATCCATTTTTTGATTTTCTAAGAAATTTGTTCTTTCAATTTCGGTTGTCAATGAAGCAAAATCTTTCGCTTGTTGACGGATTTGGGAAGTCATATTCATAGTTATTTATCTTTTCGGGACTACATACCTATTAATGCAAGTACAAAATAGACCACTGATTTTACGGATTAGACGGATATATGCTGATAAAATCTGTAAAAATCCGTCTAATCCGTAAAATCAGTGGTCTAAATACCAAGTTTGATTTGAGAAATAATATTTGCATTGATAAGTATTAGTTTTTTATCTTTCTACACTTTTCTCAATGCCTCAATCAAAGTCTCAATTTGCTCCGAATTCACGGCAGGGAAGTTTGCAATCCGTAATTGTGTATCTTTAAAATCACCATAACCCGAGCCAATAACCATGTTTACATCACTCTGGACTTGTTTTATGATGTTGGCGGCTGACTTTTCTTTTACATTGACCACCACAACTGTTTGAGAACGATGTTCTGGATTTTTTACGAAAACTTCTAAGAAATCGGTCTTTTCTGCAAAATCATACAACACTTTTGCCTTCTTTTCGGTCTGTTTACGGATGGTTTCAATACCGATATTGTTCATATCTTCTGCTACTTTTCCCAATACATAAATCGCCATGACATTGGGCGTTTCGGGCGTTTCGTATTTACTAAAATTTTTGAATAACGATGGTAAACTATGGTACGTTCCGATGTGATTTTCGTGGGTTTTCATGCGTTCAGATTTCTCTAACATCGCAGGATTTGCAATCCAACAACCCAATCCAGCGGGCATTCCGAAGGATTTTTGTACTGAAAACATCGCTGAATCGATGGTATTAAAATCTAAGTCAGGATAAGGGGCAGACGATACCATATCCACACAAACGAATTTATCTCGATTGGCTCGTTTGAGTTTATGAATCTCGGCGGGACGCATCTGTACGCCCGAAGACGTTTCGTTGGCAGTCGTACAAATCAATTCTGCGTACTCAGGCACTTCGATTTCTGAGTTATCAAAACCTTCGCCAAATGGCTTTTCAAATTTGTGAGCATACTTGTTAAGTTCAGTCGAAAAGTCATAGAATTTTTTTGAAAATGAGCCATTTACCAAATGAAAACTCTCATGTTCGACGGTATTTTGAATTAATCTTTCCCAAATTTCAGTTGCTGAACCCGTAAAGAAAATCCCGTGATCTTCTGGAATATTCATTAAGGTTCGGAGTTGTTCGGCGGTATGTTTATAAATATCCCGAAACAACTGCGAGCGGTGTGAAATTGAGCCTAATTGTAGCTCAAAGGCATCTTGATAGTGTTTTTCGATGGTTGGAAAAAGCTCGGCTGGTCCAGGAGTGAAGTATGTTTTACGCATTTTTTGATATGGATTTATGTAACGAAATTACGAAATATTATACCAAGTTTAACGTTTAAATGCGTGATTTACGGAAGCCTTCGGTTTTACGGAAGGCTTCCGTTTAAAACTAATACATACGGAGTATTTTGAATCAATATTATCAGTTTTGAACGGAAATATTACTGTCTAATTGGATTCTGCACACCAAAAAATAATTATCCAACCCAAAACCACAAAAAAATAGGGTTTCTACTTATCTTTATGCCTGTTTTTTTCGTTATCAAGTAAAGTAAGGAATTGAAATTATGCAAAAATATATACTAACCATACTTATCACATCATTATCACTGATTGGATTTGCCCAAAGCAAACCCCAATACAGTCAGTATATGATGAATAGTTATTTGATAAATCCTGCGGTTTCGGGCATCGAGGACTATGTGGACATTAAAACGGGTTACAGAAACCAATGGACTGACTTTCCAGGGGCTCCCGTAACGTATTATGTATCTGCACATATGCCCATCGGTAAGCCTGACCGCACCAGTACGGGGGCAACGCCCAATGTCTCTAAAACTATCCGCCGTCCGCTTTCATTATCCACAGAATTTAGAGGAACTTCACGAGTACCAGGGCATCATGGCGTAGGGATTTCCCTCGTCAGTGATCGTATTGGAGCTACTGTACAGAACAGTATATCAGCCAGTTATGCTTATCATATCCCAGTTTCGGGGATGTTGAAACTATCACTTGGAGCATCAGGAGGGATTACTCAGTATAGTTTAGATTTTAGTAAAATTCAGGTAAAAGACAATCCAGATTTGGCAATTTTACCCAGTGGACAACTGTCTGCCATTCAGCCCAATATCAACGTGGGAGCGTGGTTATATTCACGCCATTTTTTTATGGGATTATCTGCTAATCAGTTACTTTTCGATAATTTTAATTACGTCAATCCTGATAATGCGGTGAGTTCTCGCTCTTGGATTGGAACCACGCTTCCACATTTTTTTCTCAATTTGGGTTTTCGTTATGAACCTAATGAAGAGTGGGCGATTATTCCCTCAACTTTGGTAAAAAAAGTTAGTCAATCTCCTTTTAGCTTTGATGTAAACGTGAAGGCTGTTCACAAAGACCGTTTTTGGTTTGGGGCTTCGTATCGCCATAAAGATGCGGCGGTGGGGCTTTTGGGTGTGAATATTAGTTCTTTTATCAATTTGGGATATTCGTATGATTATACGCTTTCTGATATTAATGTTCGTTCAAAAGGGTCGCATGAGATAGTGGTGGGAATCATGTTGAATAATCGTCATCGGATAGTTTGCCCTCAAAATCTTTGGTAGAGGTTAGTTATTGGTTATCAGTTACTGGTTATTAGAATTTCCCAAAATCAGAACTTTCTTAGATACTTTGGTATGGCTGTATTTCTTTGTTACCTAATAACTAACTATCAATAACTAATAACTCCCAAGATACCGCCAAAATCCCCAAAATCTCCTCCTCTTCAAATACCCCATATCATCATCGTTGGCGTAGGCTTCACGCTCAAAACTAATGCTCATATAGGCATGATAAGAATTTTTACCGTTGAGCCTATGTATCAGATATTCAAGGATATACCAAACATAAAAGGGTAAAATTAGCATTTCTATTTGTTGCCTAAAATGGATTCGTTCGTGATTGATTAATACCTTTGAGGGCTTTTTGTATTTCACAAAAAGGAACGGGAAAATCGCCAATCCACTAACACGGAGGAAAGGTAATCTAACAATAAAAAAACGAAATGGATTTGACATAAATACGGTGCAATGCTTCGCTGAATCTGAAAGTAAAATTAAAGATTTTTACTCGTCATTCATCAAAAAATCACATCGAATTCATCATTTTACCAAAGAAATTCTCACTTGAAAACCCTTTCTTTTTCTTCTGGAAATACTAATAACATCTCTATTTTGCATGACCGCAAATTGCATTTGAGATTTATCGTACTTTCTCAAATATTGCATATTGATAAGATGGGCTTTGTGAACTCTCAGAAAATCCGACTCTTGGAGAATTTCATCGTAAACTTTTAGGGTTCTTGAACTGAGCATGGTGCTTCCGTTCCGTAGATGCAAAAGCGTATAGTTTTTCACACCTTCCAAACGGACAATGTCAGTAACGAGTACACGGCGAGTTTTTGATTGATCTGGGACTAATAAATACTGTCTTCCGAGGAGCGTAACGATTTTGATGGAGATAGTAGATAAGGGTAATACAGGTAGATTTTGTAATTCCATGTAGTAATTTAAGAGTAAATTTTAGATAGTTTGACTATTAATAATGAAGTAATTTATAGAATAATTAAATACCCTCCAAACCGTTTGATGGGATTCGGGGAAAGTTTTTTTTCATTTTGTAGGTATCAGCACTAAACCCTTCCATTCTTGTTTTTATACTAAATTTTCGGAATGATTTGCCTAATATTTTTTATTAATATTTTCGTAAACCGATTGTGGGATTTTTGATTCGTAGTCAGACTTTACCATCTCTGGACGTACCCAGTCCAGATGCCCCTTCACCCACGCATACGCTAAACCAAGCACTAAAATACCCACAAAAATAAACATTTCGACCACCGAGAACCAGCCCCAAACACCATCGGTAACATCAATCAAATGTTCATTACCAAAGACCGTCGCCCAAGGAAAAAGAAAGATAAGTTCAACATCGAATAATACAAAAATCAAGGCAATCACATAGAACCGCATATTGAAGCGAACATTGGCATTGCCATCGGGTTCTTCGCCAGATTCGTAGGTACTCAACTTCTCCAAATTCGGACGACTTGGACGAATAAGTTTGGCAATAAAAAGCATCAAGGAAACGAAAACGATTCCTGAGATGATGAAGAGCAATATGTAACCAAAATCTGATAGCATTTTTCTACTGTAGCTCGAAGTGGCACTTCGAGAATGGACAAACAATTTGACGAAGATTCTCGAAG
>JAYUOX010000373.1:0-8846 GCA_043760595.1 Cytophagales bacterium | reverse complement strand
AGAATTATGGAAAAATCACTCAAACTTATCAAATTATACACTCACATCTGTGATTTGTATGAATCAGACCTTCAATGGGAAGTCCAACGATTCAGCCCTAATGGGCAGCTTGGTCAAATAACCGACCAAGAGTTACTGACAATTAGTCTATTTTGTACCATGTATGAACAAAAAACAACTCAAAAAGCTATGTATGACCATATTGTTGATTATTGGCATTCTTGGTTTCCAACTTTACCTTCCTATAAGAACGTCAATACTCGTCTAAATAGGTTGGTGGATGCTTATCATTTGTTACTAAGTTTATCAATGGAATCATTTGAACTTTCAGAGGACAAACTACCTATTTTGATAGGTGATTCTATGCCCATAATTACTTGTTCTCATAAAAGAAATCCCAAGGTTGCTCTAAATTCAACCAACAAAGGATATTGTGCTACCAAGAAGTTGAATTACTATGGCGTTAAGTTACACTCTTTGGGTTTACATAGAAAAGGGAAAATACCCTTTCCTCAAAAAATAGGCGTTACACCAGCTTCAACGCATGATTTGACAGCTTTGAGACCTGTTTTAGAAGTAACTAATACCGAAGCAACATTCTTAGATAAAGCGTATTGCGATAAAGAATTATCAAAAAGAATGAAAGAAAATGATAATTGTTTACTCACACCAGTCAAAAAAGTTAAAGGAACACCATTAGTTATTGAACAATTTGACAAAGCAGCCAACGACTTATTTTCAACGGCGGTTGCGACAATTAGGCAACCCGTAGAATCATTTTATAATTGGATTCAACAAAAAACAAATATTCACATTGCATCAAAAGTTAGGTCTGAAAATGGACTGTTCGTTCACATTTACGCTAAATTGGTTGCATCTGTCCTACTTTTACTTGAATTTTAACCCGTAATTCGCATAACTTAACAACTTTTACACTATTGTATTTTAACCGATATTCCTTCATGGACTAATTCCATAGATTCAATGGCGATGTCGTTGCCTGTGGCTTTCAGTGAAGGTCCTTCCAATTTGATGGGCCAAGCATTGATTAAATCCCAAATCATAATGGGTTCGCCGATGTCGTTCAATAACTGAATATTGACATTTTTACGTTGAATATCCGCATTATTAAACCATACATAAAAGTCGTTGGTCTTGGTGATGCCTCTTTTTAGGGTAACATTACTGGCTTTTGCCAAGCCTGGACGGCGAAGTGGTAAGTCAGTCGGTTTCATCGAACCATCACGGTATTCTATCGCCTGACGCTCTTGGGTCAAGCCCGAAACTTCCGAAAAAGTCATCGGTGGAAGGCTATCAATCGTAACCTTATAATGAAAAACTGGAACTGGATAATTTGCCATGATATTTTTTAAATTTGATGATTTGAAAATTTGAAAATTAAGTTTTGTGCAACATGAATTTTCAAATTTTCAAATCAGAATATTTTCAAATTAATTAACTCTTCTGCATCATTTGCATAAATTTGAGAACAATAAATTCGGCAGGTCGAGCCACTGCCATTCCGATTTCTACAATCATTTTGCCTTCCAAAATATCTTGTGGAGTCATGGTTTTATTGATTCCCACCCTCACGAAATACGCATCTTCGGGTTTTGTACCTGCCAATGCTCCATCTCGCCATTTCAAGAACAGATAATTTTCAATCATCGACTGCACCAATACCCAAGTTTGGGCGGTATTAGGCTCAAAAACTGCCCAATTGATTGATTTTTTGATAGATTCCTCCACCACCATAAAGAACCGACGGACGTTTACATATCGCCATTCGTTGCTATTGCCGTCGAGCGTTCTTGCTCCCCAAACTACATTTCCTTGTCCTGGGAACTGACGAATTACATTTACAGATTTACCTGAAGTTGCGTCAATATTCAAGTTTTCTTGTTGAGCATTGGATAAAATAATTTTAGGAGCAACAACACTTTTTACATTTACATTAGCTGGTGCTTTCCAATAGCCACGTGTACTATCTACATTTGTAATAACCCCTGCCATTGCTGCCGATGGAGGCAATATAACATGGATTTTCTCTAATTCATTTTTCACAGCATTGAATATAAAAGAGCCTCTGATACTCTCTAAGGTAGCATTTGCCGCAATTTTTTCATCTTTTATTGGGTCAGGTACACCGCCATTAACAGTAAAAGCAGATACTGTAATTTTCGTAAAATCGTAATTATAAGAATAGGTTGTTTCTAAATTTGGATAATAAGCAACCCCATAACTTCTGTCTTGAATGTCTATATTTATCCCTCTAAAACCATCAATATCTCCACTTATGCGTGCTGATTGTGTCGCATTTACTGCATCACTGACATCAAAAATATCTACAATTGCAATACGGTCTCGTAGATTAGATTTAGCTGCTTGGCTAATCATTTTTTCCATCACTTTATTACACTGAGCAACATCGGGTAACAGAGTCGCCTCTGGACAAACAAGCATCGTTGGCTCATCAAAGTCCTCAATGGCATCAATTCCTGCTTCTAATTCGGTTTTATCTGGGGTATTATTGTATTTCCCCACAGATATGACATAACAATTACTCCCGCCATTATCAAAAAAATGCTTCATGGCATACCAAAGAATGTTTTTCGTGGTCGGCTTCGTTGATGGAGTAACTTGGTATTTTGCTACTCCTCCCTCAACTGTTTTATTAACAACTACTGTAATTGCATTTTCACCAGCATCAGGTCGTCCTCCGAAAATGGCAATAAAATCACCCATAGAAGTTACTTTTTTAGGCATATTTTTAAGTGGAAGACCTTCCGAGGTCTCATTTTTCGTATATCCCACAAAGGCAGGTATTGCTGAATCAACTTCGGCAACTGAGGGCGGGAGCATCGGCATTTCGTCCACATACACGCCAGGGGTGGCAAGTTTAGTTATCATTGTTAAGTTGTTTTTTTTATCAGTGAAATGTTAAAATCTATATCAAAACCACCACTTCCGAAAACACCATTACCGTATTCAAAACAGGGTCTTTTACGGGTGAAATATTGGTATTGGGTAATGGTAAATTAGTCTTCAAATCGCTCTCTGTTGGGTCTCCAATGAGCTTTCTGAGTTTCATCGTTAAGTCATTCGTTCCTCCGCTTGCAAAGAATTTCTCTTTTAAATCTATTAATGAATTAGACGTAAAACTCAGTCGTGAATCCGTTCCAGTTCCTGATGTTTTAGTGAAAATAATTCCTAAATCATTAGCTATCAAATTGAGCATATTGACGTAATTATCTCTCGCTGCTGGATTGGGCAAAAGGCTTAAATCTCTTTTCAAAACCCCACTTTCTTGAATATCAACCACATATTTCCAAAATGTTTTACGATTTGCAAATTTGATTTTATACAATGGTCTATCCTTTTTTAATACATTGAATTTCAATAAATTAGCCTCTAAAATTCGGTAATTATTAGCCATCAAATTATCAAAATATAATTCAATAATTCCGAAGATATTATTGAAATTGGCGGTATGATAAAAGCTATCGAAAACTACTCCATTAATCTCTAATTGACATCGACCCGCCGATAGACTCCGCAAATCAAAAATCAAACTCGAACCCGTTGGATTTTTCTGAATAAAAGTAGGGTTAATCAGTTGATTTGTGTCTAAAAACCGCACCTTCACCCTTCCCATTGCCACCATCGCATTATGCTCATATACGTAGTCCGAACCTTGACTTTTGCCTAAATCTTTATTGGTTTTTACTTGGTCATTATCCGTCATCAAATGCAAGTCATTTCTATTTGCTCCTGCGTCAATAACCCGATTATTTACATATAAAATCTGTTCATTCTTTATATCTAAATCGCTGATATTCAAAAAGTTATTGTTTCTTAATTTCAAACAAAAAACCAATTTAGAACCATCAGGTGGGGTAACTCTGAGCAAATAATCATCAGGATTTAAGGCTTCTTTTACCTCCGCAAAAACCGTAAATCCATTCTTTTCAGGATTCGCCCGAAAGACCATTCCCAAGCGTTTCATCAAAGCGATTGTCTCATCACTCGGCACAATTCCAAAGTCAGGAACGGGTACGGTTTTATACTTCGCACAGTATTTATTTTGATAAAAACTGTGTTCAATATCCACCGTGAGGAGTTCCTTATATTTGAGTTGTATCATTATTTTCGATGTTTTACGGTTGCTTCGAGCTACAGTAATCAATTCGATTTCTCCCCGATTCCAATTTCCGTAATCGGTTCAGCCCTTCTGCGACTAATGGTTTCAAATACTGTAATCATCCTGACCTTATAAACTACACTCGGAATGTGCTTTGTACCGAGGGTTGAAAACAGATTGTTTTGTTGTTCAAAAGTCATCGAATGCAACGTAACACTCAGTCTTTCAATCTGTTGCCAAGGTTTTGCAATGAGTTGTGTTACACTTGCATTGAGGTTTGAATAATTGGCTTCATCAAAAACTGGATTGGCTTGAAAGAAACTAATCACCGCCGATAAATCCCTCAGAGCGGTGTCATACGTATTGGAATGAGCCGCAAAAAGTAAGTACAAATTGAGCGTAATTGGAGGATTGAGCATCACATATTTTTTGTCGGGGGTGGGTATCATGTAGGGTGCTTTTCCTTCCAAACGGTCTTCCTCTACGTTCACCAAAGCGAGCGTAATGTGCCTGTTTGCATCTAATCCCGATGAGTTATCAGGGTGAACCAAAGGAGCAACATTCACGACATTTCCAGCCGTGTAAATATCAGGCTCACGCCCAACCATATAAGCATCCAATTCCTGCTTGACAAATTCAAGGGCAGTCCGTATCATAGTGTTACGGGTTTAGTTTTGAGTAAAAATTTATGAACGTATTAGACTATACGCATATATTTTCCAGCCCACCTAAAATGAATTAGATGGTTTTATTTTATCGTGATGATTAAAGTTTTGTGGGGGTGAATTCAAAAATAAATTAGTAACTAAATGATCAGCATTGTAATAAACACTAATTACACATTTTTAAATACAATTTTTGATACCATTATTCAGAAGGCAAGAAAGCTAAATTATTTAAGAGGAAATATTTGACTGATTGACGAAACGAAGGTATGTATTCTCCACACGATTTGCAAGAGAAAAGATTATTATTGACTTAACGGTAGCTTTTTCATCAAAACATCCCAAGCTGCTTTAATAAATGGAGGTTTCGGAACGGTATTAATAAACATAATGTCCTCGAAAATAGACGTGTCTTCATCCAAAAATTTCAAGACTTTTGAGGCTTTGTTATGCTTGAAGAATCCTGTAAAGATGGAATCCTGCGGTGTACGGTGATGGAGCATAACGTTCAACAAAACCGTATCTAAAAATCCTTTCCATTGATTTAAAACCATACCATTTTTTTCTACCTTATTTTCTTGTAAAGATTTTACTAATCTTTGTAAATATCGCTGACTCCGTTGAAAAGTATAGCCCGTAGATGCCTTCACATATCCGCCCGAAGTGCCAATGCGTATGACCTTTGGCATGGGCGAAACTTCGTGAGGTTCGTCCGACATTGGGATTACTCCAAACTCCGTTTCGGAGATTTGATATTCTTCTGGTTTTATCTGATATTCACCCACTTTTAGCGTTTCTTCGATGTATTTTTTTAGATAAAATTCATACTCTTCCTGCGAGATAAGATTATCCGAAAAAATGGTAAATTCTATCAAGGCTTTGGTTTCAGAATGTGGCAAAACATACACAAAACGAAGTTCATCTTTTTGTTCGGTTCTGAAATCAAACAAAATGGGTTCGTCTATTTTAAAAACAGGATATTTAGTTTCAATAACCCAACCTTTAAAATGTTGAAGCATATTGTGGTGCTTAGGGTTATTATATTTTGAACGATAACAGCTATCAAATACAAATTCGGAGGCGTAGAAATCACCTTTATTGGTTTTGACAGTTTCTGATACTTCCAACACATCCGCCTGTAAAAAAGTAATATTCGCATTCTTTTTCAACATCGGAATAATATACTCATAGAAATCAATTCCACGAATCATTTTGTAGGTATAGTCTTGTAAATCAAGGAATTGCGAAAAATTTTCCGTTCCATGAAACCAAACACCTTTCCATTTGCTATGGATAATTTCTTCAAAAGGCGAAGTACCCGTTTCCCAAAAAGACCAAGTATGATCATTGATATTTTTTTCCTCACGGTCAATGATGAGGATTTTTTTATGGTTAAAAAAAGGATTTTGATTCAAATAAAAAGCCAATGAAAGCCCCGCCATGCCTCCGCCTGCGATGATGTAATGATAAGTATTTTGTGGATTGGGGTTGTTTTCGATTGACATGAAAGAGGTCTTTTGTAAATAATAACCCAATTTAATAAAATTAGTTTATGAAAAGGTAGCTGTCTCATAAATTTTAAATTGTAAACGTTTATATTCTATCACTATAAAAATAAAAAATAAAATTATTCACAGATATTTTAAGGGAAAAATCGCATTTCATTGACTTATTTCGTGAAGTCTTTTCAACCATGTATATTTACAGTCAATGAACAATTATCAGTTATCAATTAACAAAAAGAAGAATTGAAATCTTTACGTTTAATGGTTCAACTACGATCTGTGTTGGGACGCATAGTCGGAGCTTACGGAAGCCTTCGGTGAAACCGAAGGCTTCCGTAAGCTCCGAAATTGGAATCCCGTATAAATCATAGTAGAACCCCTTTAATTCAGAACCTTTTGTACTCGAAACTATTAATTGTTAATTCTTAATTTTTAACTAAAAAACAATGCAAACTGTCAATTCCTATAATTTCTCGGGCAAACGTGCCTTAGTCCGTGTTGATTTTAATGTTCCTTTGAACGAACGTTTTGAAATCACCGACGATACTCGTATCAAAGCGACAATCCCGACTATCAATAAAATTTTGAACGATGGTGGTTCAGTCGTTTTGATGTCGCATTTGGGTCGTCCAAAAGACGGACCTACGGATAAATATTCGTTGAAACACCTTGTCAATCCCCTTTCAGTTGTGTTTGGTCGTCCTGTGAAGTTTGCGGATGATTGCATTGCACAGTCTGCCATTGACCAAGCTAGTGAATTACAAGCAGGTGAAATTTTGTTATTAGAGAATCTTCGTTTTTACAAAGAAGAAGAAAAAGGAGACGTAGGATTTGCCGAAAAACTCTCGAAATTAGGTGATGTTTGGGTAAATGATGCCTTTGGAACGGCTCACAGGGCTCATGCTTCCACGGCGGTTATTGGTCAGTTTTTTACTGACCGAGTTTCAGGTTTTGTGATGCAAGCCGAGATTGAAAATGCTCAGAAAATATTGGAACACGCTGAAAGACCTTTCACTGCCATTATGGGTGGTTCAAAGGTTTCGGACAAGATTTTATTGATTGAAAAATTATTGGATAAAGTTGATAACCTCATCATCGGTGGTGGTATGACTTATACGTTCACGTTGGCAGAGGGTGGTAAAATCGGCAAGTCAATTTCTGAACTTGACAAAGTGGAATTAGCGAAAGAAATTTTGAAAAAAGCGGTAGAAAAAGGCGTAAAAATTTATATGCCCGTAGATAATCTGTGTGCCGATGATTTCTCGAATGATGCCAATCGTCAAGTCGTGAAAACGGGTGAAATTCCCGATGGATGGCAGGGTTTAGATATTGGTCCAGAGACGGTAAAATGGTTCAAAACCGTTATCGAATCTTCAAAAACTGTACTTTGGAATGGTCCAATGGGCGTTTTTGAATTTCCAAACTTTGCCAACGGAACAAACGCCATTGCGGATGCAGTCGTTACGGCTACGGAAGAAAACGGTGCATTTTCCTTAATCGGTGGGGGAGATTCTGCTGCTGCAGTCAACAATGCGGGCTACGGAGACCGTGTGTCATACGTATCAACGGGCGGTGGTGCTTTATTGGAATATATGGAAGGGAAAGTATTGCCTGGAGTGGCGGCACTTTTGTAATGAATAATTAACAGAGAATAGTTAATAGTTGAAGGTGATTCTCCAACTATTAACTATTCTCTATTAATTATTAACTTTGATACTCGCCCCAACTCCTTGCTTCAATCCTCCTCTCAAATTCAATTTCTTAGCATTTCTTTGGTAGCCATTTGGTAAGGTTACGATATGCCCATTTTCGATGATGGCATCGTATCTAAACGCAAAACAATTATCTTTGAAAAAATAAATCATCATGGACAAATACATTCATAAACTTTCATACGGAGCAAACAATATTGTCATTGCTCTTTCAGATACGGAAGTTGCCAAAATCTATGAAGGAGATACTCGCTCAGACATTGGTTCGGAGGCGGAGAAAATGAAGTTCTCGAATGCGATTAACTCCTTGATTGTCAATTTTATACGAATAGATTTTGATGAAATTAATCAATGGGAAATGTTGGTAATGGAACGATTGTATCCCTTGGATTTTAGGAGTTTTGAAGTTGAAAAAAGGAAGCTAATTTTTGAGGTTTTTGAAGATGAACTAAACGAATTACACCACCAAGGATTTGTCCATCGAGACCTAAAACGCCCTTCAAATCTCACGGGTGAACGTTATGATAATATCTTTTTGACAGACAAAGGTTTACGCCTGATTGATGTAGGTATTTCAGCCTTGAAAAGCCAAGTAGGCGAGAAAATATTTGCTAAATATATTGAAGTAGAATTACAAGAATTAGCTGAATTTAAACATTATTTTTTATCAAGGTAATTTTCCACCAGCTTGATGGAAAATTCTATTTCAATAAAACTTCAAATTTGGGGTTGTGTAATAAGTATTATGTATTAAGTCCTAAGAAAAAGTCGCCAAATTTTGTTCCGAAATCAATTACTTTAACAGCTTGATACAAAATTTAAT
>JAYUOX010000372.1:0-3118 GCA_043760595.1 Cytophagales bacterium | reverse complement strand
AACATGAACGCATACATAGTAGCGGGCTACCGTACCGCAGTTGGAAAAGCCCCAAGAGGTGTTTTCCGTTTTACAAGACCAGATGATTTGGCAGCCGAGGTTATCAAACATCTTATCGCACAAGTTCCCGCATTAGACCCAACTCGGGTTGATGATCTCATCGTGGGAAATGCCGTTCCAGAAGCGGAGCAGGGAATGCAAATTGCGAGATACATTGCTCTTTTGTCATTGCCTAAAAATGTTCCAGGTTTTACCATCAACCGTTATTGCGGTTCTGGTTTGGAGGCAATTGCTTTGGCATCGGCAAAAATTCACGCAGGGATTGCCGATTGCATCATTGCGGGTGGAGCAGAATCTATGTCATTAGTCCCAACAACGGGTTATAAAATGGCATTGAATTTTGACATCGCTCAAAAAAATCCTGATTATTATATCGGAATGGGTTTAACGGCTGAACAAGTTTCGGAACAGTTCAAAATTACTCGTGAAGAGCAAGATGAATTTGCCGTAGAATCGCACACAAAGGCATTAGCTGCCCAAGCCGCTGGACTTTTCAAGGATGAAATTGTGCCAATAACCGTGAAAGAAACGTATTTTGATGTCAACACAGGCAAGAAAAAGACCCGTGAATCAATCGTTGATACTGACGAAGGACCAAGAGCTGGAACAACTATGCAAGCTTTAACGAATCTAAAACCCGTTTTTGCAGCAGGTGGAAGCGTAACGGCAGGAAATTCATCACAAACTTCTGATGGTGCATCTTTTGTAATGGTAATGTCAGAAGCCTTGGTAAAAGAGTTAAATCTTGAACCAATTGCCCGCATGATTACCTACACAACCGCAGGCGTTGAGCCACGCATCATGGGAATCGGACCCGTTGCGGCTATTCCGTTGGCATTGAAAAAGGCAGGATTAACTATTAATGACATCGACCAAATAGAATTGAACGAAGCCTTTGCGGCACAGTCGTTGGCGGTCATTAAAGAATTGGATTTAGACCGTTCAAAAATCAATATGAACGGAGGAGCAATTGCCCTTGGACACCCACTGGGCTGTTCGGGAGCGAAATTATCCGTTCAATTATTCAACGAAATGCGACGTAGAAATCAGAAATACGGAATGGTTTCTGCCTGTGTGGGTGGAGGACAAGGTGTGGCTGGGATTTATGAGTTTTTGAGGTAGGGAAAAATGAATCTTATTTTGAAAAATCTCAATTCAATAAACGAATTGAGATTTTTTTGCTTATTGCTTTACATTATCAAACTGAAACCTTAATTTTTGAATTCGTAGATATATTTCTACTATTTTTCGTTAGATTGGTATCGTATTTGTAATTTTACAGAATTAAAATAAACAAAATTGACCTTCGAGAAAAACGACATATTTGATATAGGAACGGGGATTTATACAATTCCTGATGTTGCCTCTATTTTGAGACTTCCAACTGCTAAAGTAAGGCGTTGGATGAAAGAATATTGGAATGAAAAATTTGTGAAAAATGGTGGGAGTAAATTCAGTAAAGGTGATGGAAAAGAACAAGTTACTAACTTCTACACTTTAATCGAATTTTACACATTTTATCAATTAAGGCTCAATGGAGTTAGTAGTGCTAACATAAATAAAGCACATGAAACCCTATCTAATTTATATCAAACTAAATACCCTTTTGCTAAATCTAATATTCTGACAGGGAGTAAAAATGTTTTTTTTAATCACGAAGATGGAGAACTTATTGAAGCAGATAAAGGCTTGCAAATTACGATAAAACAAGTTTTAGAGCCTTTTTGTAAAAATATTGACTTTGATTTGGATTCATTGGCAACACGGTTTTATCCGCTCGGGAAAAACCATAATATCGTAATTGACCCTCAAAGACAGTTTGGACAGCCCGTTGTCGGTGATACAAATATCCTTACAGAAACAATTTTTGACCTTCATCGTGCGGGAGAATCTCCAAAAGTAATCGCTAATATTTTTGAACTTACATCAAAGCAAGTAAAAGATGCTATTGATTTTCACCGTAATGCCGCTTAATGAAAATATTTATTGATGAAAATTTACCTCCTTTCTTAGCAAGGGGAATACACATATTAGAACAACATTTAGATGATGACTTTGAAGTTTTATCAATCAAAGATGTATTTGGGAAAGGAGTCAAAGATGAAGAGTGGATTCCGCAAGTTGGTAAAATGAATGGTGTAGTTATAACACAAGATAAAAATATCCACCGAACAAAACCTCAAAGAGACCTTTTTGAAAGACATGGAATCGGAATGTTTTTTATATCGCCACCTAAAAATGGGTACACTTACTGGCAAATGGTGGAGATTCTCATTAAAGAATGGAAAGATATAAAAGAAAAATGTTCTACTAAAAAACCATTCTCATTTATTCATCGTCCACGTTCAGGTTTTAAAAAGTGGTAATCACCCCCTCCGAAACCCATAAGGACAATGCCGACAACCATTCTTACAACAATATCCCCGCTTCAAATGATACACTTCCGTAAAAACCATAAATCCTTCGGGAGTCATGTAAAAATCTTCGGGCAATAATCCGTTGCGTGTAGCCTCTTTTTTATTTTTGGTTATCTTTTCCATTAAATACAAAACCGTTCTTTTTTGAAAAATGTTTCTTTTTGCGTATTTTTGACGTTCTAAATACGCAAAATGAACGAATTTCAAGGTAAATATCATCACAAAAATGCACTTGCTCAACAGGCAGACGTTCGTGCTTTTACCACCAGTTCACTCTACGGTCATTTCTGCAAAATTCACCGCATCCTTTCAGTTTCTGTACAAATTCTGTACGTTATCAGCCTATTTGGTATTTTCTAATTGTTGAAGTTTAAGCGGGCGGCGTTCCGCTTGTTGAATTGTTGAAATTTGGCGGGTGAAATCAACCCGTCAGCGTATCAATTACATTAGACAATTCAAGAATAAATATGTAAATCTTGTTCGAGTTTCAACAACTCAACAATTCAACAACTCAACATTAATAGAATGTCAACAATTCAAATTTCAACAATTCAACAAACGAAGTCCGACAGAGCCATGATGCTCGAAGACCGTTTCGGAGCTCATAATTATCACCCCATGCCAGTTGTCCTTCAAAAAGG